>NZ_JBIUCZ010000006.1:0-125486 GCF_047975845.1 Sphingomonas mangrovi
CGCGTGGAAAACATGCTTGGCGATATCCAACCCGATCGTGGTAGCCTCTGACACGGACGCCTCCCTCAGTGGTGCTTCAACACCGCCACTCTGGCACATCGATGCCGTCGGGGGGCGTCCACCCCATCAGATCAGCGGCTCAAGGGAAATCCTCGACGATTCAGCATCACGTCATCTCGCTCTAGGGGGCCATCTCAAGCACCCAGAAGATGCCGTTGAGCATGCGGGGGTCATCCACGCGCGGCGCGCCTCGCTGCCTGTTGGGCAACAGCGGCTCGATCATGCGTCATTCAAAGTCGATCGTATCGGCTCGTGCTTGACGCTGAGTCAGAAGAGTGTGTCGAGGGTAGGGTTCGAGCGGAATTCTCAAGCAGAGTAGAGCCACCTCACCGGTTCGGGTGCAAAGGTTAACGCCGCGCGGAAGTTTAACAGCCGAGATGGAGAGCGCCGCTTCCTGCGTCCTGCTGGTGGGTCACCCGGGAAACTCTCAGGGCAAGTCCTACGACGAGCTTGGAGGCGCCCGCCGTCAGGCGCATCTGCCCGTGCTGCTTCTCGGAACCCGGGTTTGATGATATCGCCGCGCCTGATCATCCAGCATAGTCAAACACCTGCGCCGATATCGCTCCGGATGGTGCCCGATTGGGATGACTTGGTCCGACCCGACAGACGGAATATTCGCTGGGTGGGGCGGCAAGGCATAGCTGGAACGATTGTCGCGACTCGCTCCGTTTGCGGTGCGACGACGAAATTAGCCGCGGTGGCGATCATAGATTCACGGCCTAGGTCTAAGGGTACGCCATCTGATCGCGCTGATCGGCCGGGGCAAGTCGCCCACTCACTACCGCGGCCGCGTCGCGAAGCGCCGCTCGGGTCTCCGGCAAGGCGACCCGGCTGCCGGGTCCCTCCACGAAAGGAATGGTCAACGCGGCCTTCGCGACATACCCCGACAATACCGGCACGGAGATGTCCATGATGCCGTTCAGCACCGGGCTGGGCGAGACGCCGTCACCGTCGGCAGCGATGCCGTCGAGGACGGGGAACAGCGCCTCTTGCTCGACCACGTGCCCGGCCTCGCGGACCTCCGCCAGCATCCCGGCACGGGCGGTACGCGGCTGGAACGCGAGCAAGATGCGGCCCGATGCCGAGAGATGCAACGGCCGGCGGTAGCCGATCCTGACGGCAAAGCCGATCAGCCCCGGCGCCTCGATCCCGGCGATCACGACCATCTCGGCGCCCGAAGCAACGGCCAAATGGCAGCTTTGCCCCGTCTCGCGCGCGAGTTCCTGCATGACGGGCAAGGCGGTCGATACCAGATCGCGCACCGGCGGCTGCCGCATCCCCAGCGTGAACAAGCGACTGGTCAGCCGGAAGCCGCTCTCGTCGCGCAGAATGTAGCGATGCTCCTCAAGCACCTGGAGCATGCGGAAGATCTCGCTGACGGAGCGGCCGAGCGCCCCGGAAATATCCGACATCGACAGGCCCGCGTCCGCCGTCGCGAGCAGTTCGAGGATCTCCAGCCCCTTCTTCAGAGCCGGGGCTTGATAGCGCGATTTCGTCGTCATCCTCGTCTCCCTGCACCACAGCTTTGAACGCCCATCCTCACACCGACAAGAGGCAGACATAACATCAGGTATGAAACCGGTTTTCATATTTCATAGCGATTAAGGTTCAGGTAAACCGTCCGAAGCGCTCCGGTAAGGAGCCAGGCATCGGGAGAGGGATCATGGGACATCTAGCAGTTGCGCACGTCGTTCATCGTCAACGGCTAAACGCGGGAGCATCCCTCCTCGCGCTGTTCTTGGGCTGGGGAGTGCCGGCGGCTGCGCAGGCCGCGGCTCCTGTCAGCGACCAGACGGCGCCTCCTTCGACTTCCCCGCAGGCACTCGGCACTGCGCAGAGCGCCACCGTATCGCCCAGCGGCGATCAGGGCACCGCCGGCGCCCAGAATGACGGCAGCGGGCTGGAGTCGGACAGCATCGTCGTCACGGGCGTACGCGCCAGCCTGTCCAGCGCCCAGAGCATCAAGCGCAACGCCGACCAGATCGTAGACTCGATCGTGGCGGAGGATATCGGCAAGCTGCCCGACCGGAACGTGGCCGAAGCGCTCCAACGCATCACCGGCGTGCAGGTCCAGCGTTCGTTCGGCGAAGGCAGTTCGGTCGCCATCCGCGGTCTCAGCCAGGTTCGTACCGAGATCAACGGTCGCGACATCTTCACCGCCAGCGGCGGTCGCTCGCTGAGCCTCGAGGACGTGCCGAGCGAGTTGCTGGCCGGCGTCGACGTCTACAAGAACCCGTCGGCGGATCTGATCGAGGGCGGCATCGGCGGCCTGATCAACCTGCGGACGCGCAAGCCCTTCGACTTCGACGGGTTCAAGGCCTCGGTGAGCGGCGGCATCAACTATTACGACCTGTACGGCGCCAGCAAGCCGCAGGCGAACCTGCTGCTCTCCGACCGCTGGGAAACCGGCATCGGCGAGATCGGCATCATGGCCGACGTCGCCTATCAGCAGACTGCGTTCCGGCAGGACCAGATCTCCAGCCAGCCATTCTATCTGCTGAACGAAGCGCGCAATGCCGACGGCACCTTCGTCAGCCCGGGCGACGTGGCGACCGCGGCCGGCCTCGGGCGTAACGGACAGCCCACCTATCTGACGCACGGCGTCGGCATCGGCGAGTATATCGGCGACCGCCGTCGTCTCGGCACCGATATCGCCGTGCAGTGGAAGCCGACCGACACGCTGCTGTTCACCGGCGAGTATATCCGGTCGGACTATAAGTTCCGCTACGGCGACTACAGCTACTTCGCCTATACCGGCGACAATCCGATCACACCCGACTTCACGCAGCCGTTCACCTTCGACGAGGACGGCAACTTCACCAGCGGCACCTTCGCCAACGTTCCGGTAAATGCCAACACCAGCCTGGAAACCCGCCACTCGGTAACGAACGACTATTCGCTCAACGCCAAGTGGACGCCGACCGACCGGCTGACCGTGAACGGCGACTTCCAGTATATCCGCGGCACCACCAGCGGACAGCGGTCGATCGTAATCCTCTCCTCCACGGCGGAGCGCGTCTACACGACCGCAGGCAACGGCGTTCCGGCCATGATCATCTCGCCGGACAACAACCCCGCCAATGGCAACGGAAGCCCCACCGATCCCGCCAACTACGCCTCGGGCGCCGGCTATCTCGACCATATCGATCACTCGGTCGGGACCGAATATGCCGGGCGCTTCGACGTACAGTATAAGTTCGATGGTTTCCTGAAGTCGGTCAGCGCGGGCCTGCGGTACACGGACCGGTCGGCGGTCACCGACTCCAGCACCTATGCCTATTATGGCCTCACCCGGCCGCTGAATTCCGATCTCTACGAACTGCGGCCGCTGGCGGGTGAACTGTATCGCGGCAACCAAGCCCTTCCCGCAGGCGCGATCTTCTTTAACCGCAACACCGTGCTCGACTACGACGACACGCGCGCGGCGCTCGCCCCGTTCGTGGATCCGTCGCAGCAGCAGGCGCTGCTCAATGGCGTCGGCTACCAGCCGAGCGACCGCAACACGCAGAGCGAGAAGACCTACACCGCCTATGGGCTGGTGAAGTTCGGCACCGATTCCTTCGCCGTGCCGTTCGATGGCAACGTAGGCCTTCGCGTCGTCAAGACGGAAGTCGGCACCGCCGGCTTCGAGAGCAGGTCCCCGCAGGTGCAGACCGGAACCGATGAAGTCACCGGGCTTCCGGTCTTCGGCAACGGGCCGGTCACGTTCGTCCCGATCACGAGAGACTCGAACTACACCAAGTTCCTGCCGAGCGTGAACCTGACCTTCCACCTGACGGATCAGCTCCAGCTTCGCCTCGCGGCGTCCAAGGCATTGAGCCGTCCCGATTTTTCGCAGCTCAATCCCAACATCGCGATCAACGAATATGTCGCGACCGGCGGGCAGCGTGTGGCTTCGTCGGGCAACGCCAATCTGAAGCCGCTGACCGCCGACCAGTTCGACGCCTCGCTGGAATATTACTTCTCGCGCACCGGATCGCTGTACGCCGCGGGCTTCTACAAGAAGGTGGACGGGTTCATCGCCAACGTCACCGCGCCGGAGACCTATACCTTCGGCGACAACAGCTACACCTATCAGGTGACCCGTCCGCTGAACGGTGACAATGGCAAGATCAAGGGCTTCGAAGTCGGCGGCAACACCTTCTTCGACTTCCTGCCCGGCTGGCTGTCGGGCTTCGGCACCCAGGCGAACTTCACCTATGTCGACAGCAAGGCGCCCAGCCCCGGCGCGACCGATACGTCGGGCAACCAGCTGTTCGTGCCGCTCGAACAGCTGTCGAAGTATAGCTACAACCTGGTCGGCTTCTACGATCGCGGCCCGCTCTCGGCCCGCGTCGCATACAACTGGCGCAGCAAGTACGTGGTGACCACCGCGGGCAACGGCAGCGGCAACCTGCCGATCTTCAACGCCGCGCGTGGCCAGCTCGATGCCTCCGTGACCTACACGGTGTCGCCGAACTTCGCGCTCACCGTGGACGGCATCAATCTCACCAACACGGAAAACCGGACCTACTACGGGATCGAAAGCCGCCCGCAGTCCTATGTTCTGAACGATCGCCGGGTGAGCATCACCGCCCGGATCACCTACTGAGGAGCCTTCCGGGGCCGGCGATCCGCGCCGGCCCCGGAGCGCATCACTGCGTCAGGACCGAGCGGTCGATCTCGGCGATGCTGCGGACCCCGGTCAGCGCCATCGCCACGCGCATCTCGCGCCCGATGAGGGTCATCAGCAGGTCGATGCCCGCCTCGCCCCGCGCCGCCAGCGCATAGACCCAGGCGCGGCCGAGCAGCACGCCTTCGGCCCCCAGCGCCAGCATCCGCACCACGTCCAGCCCGGATCGCACGCCGGAATCGGCAAGCACCGTCACCTGACCCCGCACCGCATCGGCGATGGCAGGCAGCGCGCGTGCCGTCGACAGCACGCCGTCCAGCTGCCGTCCACCATGGTTGGAGACGACGATCCCGTCGGCACCGATCGCGACAGCGGAGCGCGCATCCTCGACATCGAGAATGCCCTTGATGATGAGCGGCCCGTCCCACGCGGCGCGAATCCACTCCAGATCGGCCCAGGAGATCGACGGATCGAAGTTCGCGCCGAGCCAGCCCATATAGTCGTTGAGCCCGCTCTTGGCGCCGAGCACCGGCTCCAAGTTGCCGAGCTGATGCGGGCGGCCGCGCAGGCCGACGTCCCACGCCCAGCCGGGCCGCCCGAGCGCCTGCAGCACCCGCTTGAACGACGCGCCCGGCCCCGACATGCCGGAATGGGCGTCGCGATAGCGTGCGCCCGGCACCGGCATGTCGACCGTGAAGACCAGCGCCTCGGCTCCCTGCTCCTTCGCCGTCGCGATCAGGTCGCGCATGAACGCGCGATCGCGGATGACGTAGAGCTGGAACCACAGGGGCCCCGAACCGCTCGCGCGCTTCACCTCGGCAAGCGGGCAGATCGACACGGTCGAGAGGCAGAACGGCACCCCTGCCCTGGCGGCGGCCCGTGCCGCCTGGGTCTCGCCCCGACGGTGGTACATGCCGCTGATGCCGACCGGCCCCAGGCCGACCGGCAGCGCCATCCGCCGGCCGAACAGGCTGGTGCCGAGATCGATCTCCGCCACGTCGCGCAGCACCCGCTGGCGCAACGCAATGTCGGCGAGGTCCGCCACGTTGCGCGCCATCGTGTGCTCGGCATAGGCGCCGCCGTCCGCGTAATCGAACAGGAAGCGCGGCAGCCGCCGCCGCGCCGCCTCCCGAAAATCGAGCGTGGAGGAGACGATCATCGCGCTAGTACCGGACCTCGGCCGACACCGCATACTGCTCCAGCGATTCCGGCTTCATCTCGATCGAATAGCCGGGGCGCTGGGGCGGCATATAGGCCGCGTCGCGGATCACGCACGGATCGACGAAGTGCTCGTGCAGATGGTCGACATATTCGATCACCCGCCCCTCGCGCGTGCCGGCGAAGCACAGATAGTCGATCATCGACAGGTGCTGCACATATTCGCACAGGCCGACGCCGCCGGCATGCGGGCACACCGGCAGGCCGTGCTTGGCCGCCATCAGCAGCACCGCCAGCACCTCGTTCACCCCGCCCAGGCGGCAGGCGTCGATCTGTACGACGTCGATCGCACCGGCGGCCATGAACTGTTTGAACAGGATGCGGTTCTGGCACATCTCGCCGGTCGCGACCTTCACCTCGCCGATGCCGCGGCGGATCGCGGCGTGGCCGAGCACGTCGTCGGGGCTGGTCGGCTCCTCGATGAACCACGGCTTGGCGAAGGCGAGCGCGTTGACCCACTCGATCGCCTGATCGACTTCCCAGATCTGGTTGGCGTCGATCATCAGCTTGGCGTCCGGTCCGATCGCCTCGCGCGCGATGCGCAACCGGCGGACGTCGTCCTCCAGGTCGCGGCCGACCTTCAGCTTGATGTGGTCGAACCCGGCGTCGACCGCCTCGCGCGCCAGCCGGTAGAGCTTCTCGTCCGAATAGCCGAGCCATCCGGCCGAGGTGGTGTAGCAGGGATAGCCCTCTGCCTTCAGCGTCGCGATCCGCTCCGCCTTGCCTTCGGCCCGCTCGGTGAGCAGCGCCAGCGCCTCGTCGGGCGTGATGAAGTCGGTGATGTAGCGGAAGTCGATCGTGCGGACGAGCTCCTCGGGGCTCATGTCGGCGACGAGCTGCCATACCGGCTTGCCCGCCGCCTTGGCCCACACGTCCCAGACGGCGTTGACGACGGCACCGGTCGCCAGGTGGATCGCGCCCTTGTCCGGCCCAATCCAGCGCAGCTGGCTGTCGTTGGTGACGTGGCGCCAGAAGCGCCCCGCGTCCTCGGCGATCCAGTCGAGGTCAAGCCCGATCACGCGCTCGCGCAACGCGCCGATCGCCGCCACGCAAATCTCGTTGCCGCGCCCGATCGTGAAGGTCAGGCCATGCCCCTCCAGCCCGGCTGTGTCGGTTTCGAGGACGACATAGGCTGCCGAATAGTCGGGATCGGGGTTCATCGCGTCCGACCCGTCCAGCGACTGGCTGGTCGGAAAGCGGACATCGCGGATGCGCAGGCCGGTAATCTGCGTCACGCGCGCGCCTCCACGACGCGCTGCGTCTGCTCGCCGAGACCGTCGATGCCGAGCCGCATCACCTGCCCGACCGAAAGGAACTTCGGCGGCGTCTGCCCCAGGCCCACGCCCGGCGGAGTACCGGTGGAGATCACGTCGCCGGGCTGCAGGCTCATGAAACGGCTGAGATAGGCGATGATCGTCGGCACGTCGAACACCATCGTCGCGGTGGTGCCATCCTGATAGCGATGGCCATCGACCTCGAGCCACAGCCGCATCGCGCCATGCGCCGGCGCCTCGTCGGTGGTCACCAGCCAAGGCCCCATCGGCCCGAAGGTGTCGCAGCCCTTGCCCTTGTCCCAGGTGCCGCCGCGCTCCAGCTGGAAGGCGCGCTCGCTGACGTCGTTGATGACGCAGTAGCCGGCGACGTGATCCATCGCCTCGCTCTGGTCGATGTAGCGGCCGGGCTTGCCGATCACCACGCCCAGCTCGACCTCCCAGTCGAGCTTGGTCGCGTCGCGCGGCATCTCGACGTCGTCGTTCGGGCCGCAGATCGCGCTGGTCCACTTGTTGAAGATCACCGGCTCCTTGGGCACCTCGGCGCCGGTCTCGGCGGCGTGGTCGCTGTAGTTCAGGCCGATGCAGATGAACTTGCCGACCTCACCGACGCAGGCGCCGATGCGCGGGTTGCCCTCCACGACCGGCAGCGTCGCCAGATCGAGCGCGCCCAGCTTGGCCAGCCCCTCGGGGGTCAGCGTCTCCCCGGAGATGTCGGGAACGACCGAGGACAGGTCGCGGATCGCGCCGTCGGCGTCGAGCACGCCCGGCTTTTCCTGGCCCAGCGGGCCGTAACGCAGAAGCTTCATGCGAGAATACCTTTATGCTGTAGCGCGCTTGGGCTCAGTTGACCCAGCCGCCGTCGATCACATGGGTGGTGCCGGTGGTGAACGCGGATTCGTCGCTGGCAAGATACAGCGCAAGCGCGGCGATCTCCTCCGGCCGGCCGAGCCGCCCTACCGGCTGACGCGCAACGAACGCCGCAGTGGCATCGGCTAGGTCAGTCCCGGAGTCCGCCGCCTGTTCGGCGACGCGTTGGCGCAGCGAGGGCGAATCGATCGTGCCGGGGCAGATCGCGTTGCTGCGGATGCCCTGCGCGACGTAGTCGGCCGCGATCGCCTTGGTCAGGCCGATCACCGCTGCCTTGGTGGTGCCGTAGGCGAAGCGGTTGGGGATGCCCTTCACGCTCGACGCAATCGAGGCGATGTTGATGATCGAGCCCTGCCGCTGGTCGAGCATCGCCGGCAGGAAGGCGCGGCACAGCCGGTACATGGCGGTGACGTTGATGTTCATCGAAAAGGCGAACCCCTCCTCGTCGCAGGCCAGGATGTCGCCCGCGTGGACATAGCCGGCACCGTTCACCAACACGTCGATCGCGCCGATCTCGCCCGGCAGCGCCGCCACCGCCTCGCGATCGGTCACGTCCAGCACGATCGGGGTCACGCCGGGCACCGTCGCCAACACTTCGCCGTTCAGGTCGGCGGCATAGACGGTCGCACCTTGTGCCACGAACGCGTCGGTGATCGCGCGACCGATGCCCTGTGCGGCGGCGGTCACCAGCGCGCGTTTTCCGTTCAGTCTCATGGCCGGGTCCTCAGATTGTGATGGGTTGCACGGACGCGCGGTCCGTTCGGAAGGCGAACAGCGCGACCGCCGCGAAACAGACGAGCGGCAGGAGCACGGCGGCGTGCAGGCCACCGGCGGCGCCCGCGATCACGCCCATCAGCGGCGGTACGACCGCCCCCCCGATGATCGCCATGATGATCAGCGATGCGCCGATGGAGGCTCGCGGCCCCAGGTCCCGCACGCCTAGCGCGAAGATCGTCGGGAACATGATCGACATGAACAGGCTGGTGAGCCCCAGCGCGCCGACCGCGATCCACCCCGAAGACAGCGCGGCCACCGCGCACAAGCCGATGTTCACGCCGGCGAAGATCAGCAGCAGCCGCGTCGCCGCGATCCGCTGCATCAGCGCGGCGCCGATGAACCGGCCGGCCATGAACAGGAACAGGCTGCCCGACAGCAGATACGCCGCCGTCTTCTCGGGCGTGGCGGGAACGCTGTCCTTCACGAAATCGACGAAGAAGCTCCAGATGCCGACCTGCGCGCCGACGTAGAAGAACTGCGCGACCACGGCCGCGAGCAACCCCGGCGTGCGCAGCACCTGCCGCAAGCCGTCGTGCGCACCCTCGTGGCGCGTCTGCACCTGCGGCAGGCGGACCAGCGCGACGGCAACCGCGAGCACCGCCACGATACACGCCAGCACCAGATAGGGCATCTGCACCATCTGAGCTTCGCTCAGGCGATAGGCCTCCAGGTGGGCGCTCGACATCGTCGCCAGCGTGGCCGGGTCATGCTCGACGCCGGAGAAAATGAAGAAGCCGCCGATCGCGGGCGCGACCACCCCGCCGACGCCGTTGAAGCCCTGCGCAAGGTTGAGCCGCTGCGGCGCGCGGGCCGGATCGCCGAACGCGACGACATAGGGGTTGGCGCTGGTCTCGAGAAACGCCGCGCCGGACGCCAGCACGAACAAGGCTGCCAGGAATGCGCCATATTCGCGCACCTCCGCCGCCGGCCAGAACAGCAGCGCCCCCGCGGCATACAGCGCCAGGCCGGTCAGAATGCCCGCGCGATAGCCGAAGCGGCGCGTCACCACCCCGGCGGGCAGCGCCATCACGAAATAGCCGATGTAGAAGACGAACTGGATCAGCCCGGCCTGGGCGCGGTTCAGGTCGAGCGCCTTCTGGAACTGGCGGATCAGGATGTCGTTGAAATTGCCGGCCACCGCCCACAGGAAGAACAGACTGACGATCAGCACGAACCCGAACCGGAACCCCGGCAGGATCAACGGCCCGTCTGTCGTGGCATGCGAGGGCGTACGTGGCTGGTGCATGGATCCTTCGGTCAAGCGTCCGCTCCTGACTGCCCGTCCGTGTTCGGATCGGAGAGGAAGCCGAGGCGTTTTGCAACGGCTTTGCATATATGAAAATTCATGTCACAGGTAATGGCCGACGGCAAGAGAGGCGAAAGGTCCCTTCGATGATCCGGATCGACGCGCACCAGCATTTCTGGCGGTATACACCGGAACGCTTCGGCTGGATCGCACCCAATGGGCTATTGGCGTGCGACCGGTTGCCGGGCGACATCAAGCCGCTACTCGAAGCCGACGGCTTCGCCGGGTGCGTGGCCGTGCAGGCCGAACAGGACGAAGCCGAGACCGACTGGCTGCTGTCGCTCGCATCCGATCACGCCTGGATCTTGGGTGTGGTGGGCTGGACCGATCTGACGGCGCCCGACCTCGACGCACGGCTGGTGCGGTGGCGGGGGACGCCGCTGGTCGGCATCCGACACATGGTTCAGGACGATCTCGACCCGCACTGGCTGCTGCGCGCGGATGCCCAGGCGGGCTTACGGACGCTGCTGGCACACGGCCTCGCCTACGACATCCTCGTGCGTGGCCGCAGCCAGCTGGCGCAGGTCTCCGCCTTCGTCGACGCTGCGGGCGATGGCACGCTGGTGCTCGATCATGGCGGCAAGCCCGACATCGCCGGCGGTGAGTGGCAGCCCTGGGCCGACACCCTCCGGGCGATCGCCGAACGGCCGCAGGTCGTCTGCAAGGTCTCCGGCCTCGTGACGGAAGCCGATCACGTCGCCTGGTCGGCGGACGAAATCGAACGCTATCTCGACCATCTCCTCGCCTGCTTCGGCCCCGACCGCCTGATGTTCGGCTCCGACTGGCCGGTGTGCACGCTCGCCGGCGACTATCGACAAGTGGTGGCGCTGGTGGATGCGTTCGTGCAGCGCGCTTGTCCCGATCATCGCGCCGCCGTCTTCGGCGCGACGGCGCAGCGCGTGTACCAGCTTACGGAGCCTGACGAATGAACCTGAACCTCGACGGCAAGCTGGTGATCGTCACCGGCGGTGGCGCGGGCATCGGCGGTGCGATCTCGACCGTGCTGGCCGAGGAAGGCGCTATTCCCGCCATTCTCGGAAGAAGCCCGCTCGATGCGGCGTTCGAAGCGCGAGTTCGCGCGCTCCAGCCTGCCACGATCTTCTGCCAGCTCGATCTGCGCGACGACGCCGCCTGCGCCGCGGCGGTCGAGCACATCGTGGCACAGGGGCATGGCGTCCACGGGCTGGTCAACAATGCCGGCGCCAACGACGGCATCGGGCTGGAGGCCGGCACTGCCGCGTTCCTGCAGTCGGTGACTGCCAATCTCGCCCACTACTACGGCATGGCGCATCATTGCCTGCCGCATCTGAAGGCGAGCCGCGGCGCGATCGTCAACATCTCGTCCAAGACCGCGCTGACCGGGCAAGGGAGCACCAGCGGCTATGTCGCGGCAAAGGCGGCGCAGCTCGGGCTCACCCGCGAATGGGCGGCCGCGCTGGTCGAAGACGGCGTGCGCGTCAACGCCGTCCTGCCCGCCGAAGTGATGACGCCGCTCTACCGCAACTGGATCGAAAGCTTCGACGATCCGGCCGCGAAGCTTGCCGAGATCACGCAACGCATCCCGCTCGGCCGGCGCATGACGACCGATCGCGAGATCGCCGACACGGTCGTGTTCCTGCTGTCCGACCGATCCTCGCACACCACCGGCCAGTGGATCCTGCCGGACGGAGGCTACACCCACCTCGACCGCACGCTGACCTGAACCGTTACTCGCCCGCCACGGCCGGCTGATCCGACAGCGCGAAGATCCGCTCCGCCGGCAACCATTTGTCGCCCGGCGCCGCATCGGGAAGCGGCTGCTGCATGCGCGACATCAACGTTTCCCACGCGACGATCTCCGGGTCCGCGGCGTCCGCAGCAGCCTTCGCCGCCGGGTCGAACCCCGGCCCCGTCTTCATCATCATCACCAGCCGGTCGCCGCGCTGATAGATCTCCATCTGCTCGATCCCGCTCGCCCGGATCGACGCCACGACCGCCGACGGCACGGCACCCGGACGATGCCAGCGACGATACTCCTCGATCAGCGCGGCATCGTCTTTCAGGTCGAGCAGCAGGCAGTGCCACATGGAACTTCTCTCCTTCATATCCAGCTGCTCCCCGCTCCTGGAGCTCGCATGAGCAGGACCAAGAAAAGGGCCTTTCACTTGCCGCTCGCGTATGGGCCGTATCGATGGTGATCGTGCCGCGGCGGAACTGCCGACTGGGCAAGGGACCTATGAAAAGCAAGTCGCTCCATACCGGCTCCCCCCGACAGATCATCCGATCAACGGCGCGACCGCCATACCATAGCCCCGCGGGACCGTCCGGACCTCTCGCCCGGTGGCACCGAGCCGGTCGGCGATGATCTCCACCGCCGCGTCGGGATCGCAGCGATGGCCGCACAGAAAGATATCGACTGCGGCGTAGCCGTGCTCGGGCCAGCTGTGGATCGAGATGTGCGATTCCGCGAGTAGTGCGACGCCGGTGATCCCCTGCCCCGGCCCGAAGGCGTGCAGACGCACGTCGAGCAGCGTCGCGCCGGCCGCGGCGGCGGCAGCCCGTAGCGCGTCTTCGACGCGGCCGAGGTCGTCGAGACCCGAACAGCCGTGCAGGTCGAGCAGCACGTGGCGGCCGTCGTAGGGGAGCGGGTTCATGTCCGTGCCTCGTGGCGATGGCCGAGCTGCGCCATCGCCGCCTCGGCCGCGCGGGTGCCGTGGAAATGGGCCTCCTCGAAGATCGACAGTCCGCTCAGGTCGGCGTGCGCGAGGTAGAGCGGCGGCGGCGTGGCGAAGCGCTGCGCCGCGCCCCAGATGTAGCCGGGCGTCGGCCGGATCATCGCATGGCCCCAGCGCCACACGTCGATGCTGCGGATCGCGCCGTCCAGCTCCGGGTGCATCGCCAGCAGATCGTCGCGCACCAGCGCCTTCCACGCCTCGGCCGACCGTTCGAGCAGCAGGCGACGGCCGGCCGCCGGCGCCATGCGCGACAGCGGCTGATACCAGGTGAGCACGCTCGCGCCGGTGATCGCCTCGCTCTGATGGGTGGCGACGACGTAGCCGAGGGAGTCGCTGGTGCTCGACACATTGTCCCAGGCGACGGGAACGCCCGCCCCTTCCGGCAACCGCTCGACGGTGACGTTGGCGACCACCCAGGGCGCGTGGCTGCAGGCGGAGACGTCGCCGATCTCCGGGCAAATGCGCGCCGCGATGAACAGCGGCATCGCCAGGATGGCGGCGTCGGCGCGGAAGCGCACCGTCTCGTCCGTGGCGATGTCGAACGCGTCGACGAGGACCCCGTCGCCGTCGCGGGCGACGCGGTGGACCAGTCGGCCACTCGCGATGCGGTTCGGGAAGGCAGCCGCCATGTGCCGCACCAGTCGTGCGTTGCCCTCCGGCCAGGTCAGGAGATTGTCGTCCGTCTCGCCCGCAGCCCAGCCGCGGCGGCCGGCGAAATAGTGGATGCCGGCCCAGGCGGAGAGCTGCTCGGGCTCGGTGCCGTAATCGTCGCGGGTGCCGTAGCGGATGTGCGCCCGCAGCGGCGCGCTGGTGAAGCCGCGATCGTCGAGCCATTCCGAGAACGCCCAGCGATCGAGGGCGCGGATCGCCGGATCTGCCGAGCTATAGGCGACCGGGATGGCGAAGCCAGGCTTGCCGTCGCTCCCGATCAGGGTCGCGAAGCCCTGCATCTCCGTCTCGAAGCGGGCGAACTCGTCGCGCTCGTGCCGGGTGAGGCCGCTGCGCGGCACCAGCCCGGCCTGCCAGCGCCCCTTCCAGAACAGACGTTCCTGAAGATCGGCGCACAGCTGGAGCGGGTCGTAGACTGGCCGCCCCTCCGCCTCTCCGACGATCATGCCGAAGCGGCCGAGCATGTGGCGCAGTGCCCCCGCCTCGCGGTTGGCGACCGGCAGATAGTGCGCGCCCAGCGGGAACGCCGACACCGCGTTGCGGCCGCTGCGGGCGTTGCCGCCGACGCTGTCTTCCAGCTCGAGCAGGCGGAAGTCGTCGAAGCCGGCGTCGGCGAGCGTCCAGCCCGCCGCCAGGCCGGCGACGCCGCCGCCGGCGATCACCACGCCGGCGCGTTCCTCGCGGGCGGGCGCCGGGAACGTGCCGCCCCGCAGCCGGTGGCCGCGCCCGAAGTCGGCTCCCGACAGGACACCGTCGGGCGGCGTTTCGGCGAGGAAGGCGTGCGCGCCCGCCGCGCCCATCCCCGCTGCCGCCACCCCGCACAGCGCGAGCACCGTGCGGCGATCAGCCTTCATAGCGGCTCCACGCCTTGTCGAACTCGCGCACCAGCACCTGGTTGTCGAGCCGGTTCACCGGGGTCGGGCGCCGCGCCATGTCGGGCGGGAAATCGAACATCAGCGGTTCGCTGGCGCGGGTGAGGAAACGCCCTTCGGGGAAATGCGGCACCTCCGGGATCGGCCCGGTCGCGGCGAGCACGAAGCCCCATTCGCCGAAGCTCGGCACATAGGCGTGATAGCCGCGGGTGCGAAAGCCGACCGCCTCCAGCGTCGTGGCGACGGTCCAGAAGGCGTCGGGTGCGACGAACGGCGAGGTGCTCTGCACCACCATCATCCCCGAAGGCGACAGCAGCCGGCGCACCGCCGCGTAGAAGCTGTCGGTGTAGAGCTTGCCCACCGAGTAATCGACGGGATCGGGGAAATCGACGACGATCGCGTCGTAGCGCTGCCGTGCCTCGCGCACCCAGCGGAAACCGTCCGCGTTGATCACGCGCAGCCGGGGATCGTTCAGCGAATTGCGATTGAGCGCGGCGAGCGCCGGCGTCTTGCGGAACAGCGCGGTCATCTCGCCGTCCAGGTCGACCAGCGTGACGGTGCGCACATCGGGGTAGCGCAGCACCTCGCGCGCGGCGAGCCCGTCCCCGCCGCCCAGGATCAGCACGTCGCGTGGGTGCGCCACGCGGCCGAGCGCCGGGTGGACCAGCGCCTCGTGATAGCGATACTCGTCGCGCGACGAGAATTGCAGGTTGCCGTTGAGGTAGAGGCGCAGGTCGTCGTCGCGGCGGGTCAGCACGATGCGCTGGTAGCGGCTGGAGCGTGCGTAGACGACCGGCTCGCCATAGCTCGCCACCTCACCGAAGCGCTGCAGCCGGTCGGCGGCGGCGAAGCCGATCGCGAGCGCGACGAGCACCAGCACCGCCGCCAGCTTCTCCAGCCGCAGCGATGCCGCGCGCGGCAGCGCGAGCAGCAGCGCCAGCGCGACCGCCGCATTGGCGATACCGAAGACGAAGCCGGAGCGGATCATGCCGACCATCGGCATCAGCACCAGCGGGAACAGCAGCGACGCGAACAGCGCCCCGACATAGTCGAAGGTGAGCACGCTCGACACCGTCTCGCGAAAGTCGAAATCCTTGAGGATGCGGATCAGCAGCGGGATCTCGAGCCCGACGAGGAAGCCGATCGCCATCACCAGCGCGTAGAGCAGCACCCGGAAGTGTTCGACGAACGGGAACAGCAGGAACAGCAGTGCGGCCGAGGTGCCGCCCAGCAGCGCGATCAGCAGCTCGACGCGGATGAACAGCCGCAACTCGTCGCGCGTGACGTAGCGCGACACCCAACTGCCGACCCCCATCGCGAACAGATAGGTTCCGATCACCGTCGAGAACTGGGTGACGCTGTCGCCGAGCAGATAGCTGGCGATCGTGCTGGCGAGCAGTTCGTACACCAGTCCGCAGGTCGCGACGACGAAGGCGGACAGCAGCAGCGCGCCCGCCGGTGCCTTCAGGCGGTGCCTGGGCTGGGCGGGGTCGGCTTCAGCCATGGATGGCGGCGGCGATGATGATCGACAGCCCGATCGCGACCGCGCCGGCGAAGATCGCAACCGCGCTGTTCTGCTTGACCTCGATCTCCTCCCACAGCTTGCCGGGGGTGAGCAGGTCGAGGATGACGAAGCCGACGACGAACACGACGATGCCGATGGCGGCATAGAGCAACGTGTTCAGCAGGATTGGCAGGCTGGTGATCATCGCATTTCCCCTATTTGTGCGTCGGGCCGGTGACGAGGACGCCGCGCGGCCCGGCGCGGCCGCTGTCGGCAAACGGCGACCAGGCGAAGCTGATCGCGAGCAGGAATGCCGCCGCCACGCCCATGCACCACAGTGCGAACAATACGCTCCCCCGCCGCACCTCAGTCGTCCCCGCCCGGCGCGAAATCGCTCTCGCCGACGCGTGCGCCTTCGAAGCGCAGATGCTGGAACAGCGCATAGCCGATCGGCAGCCCGATCAGCAGGAACGCCAGGAACAGAATCCCGGTCGGAAAGCCGCCGCTGGAAATGTGGACGTCGATCAACGGCGGCGAGAAGTCCGAACGCCGCCAGTCGCCGGAATTCTGCGCCCCCGTCCACTGGTTGGCGGTATGTTCGAGGACGAGATCGTAGTCGCCGCGCGGCACGCTCGCGAAGTGCGCGGCGGTGGCGTCGGAACCCTCGCTCCAGCTGCCGTCCGAATCATATCCGGAGTAGCGCTCCGCCGCCTTGTAGGCGGTGAAGCTGCGCTGGTTCGACCGGTCGACGAGCATATAGTCGAGGTCGACCCAGCCGTTCGACAGCTGGGGGATGCGGGTCGACACCGTCACCGGCTGATAGCTGCGCCCGAGCGAGAGCGGACCGATCGTCACCTCGCGGCTGCTGCCGTCGGCGGCGATCGGGAGCGTGCCGGAATAGAGCGTCGTCCGGCCGCCGGCGAAGATCGCCACCACCAGCAGCAGCGCCGCGGCGAGCAGCGCGACGGGTGCGGACTGGCGAACGAACGCGCGATGCGGCGAGGGCTGATGCGGCAGCGGCGGCCAGGGTCGCGCACTCGCGTCGACGCCGAAGGCTCGGGCGATCTCCTGCGGCGCCAGCATCTCGGATCGCGACCAGCTGACCTCGTTGCCGTCCGCCTCGCGCGAGAGCATGAACCCGGGCCGTACCCAGTCGGCGGTCTCCACGCGATCGCCGCGCCGCACGCGCCAATAGAATTCGCCGAACACGTAATCCACGCGGGCGGTGCCGTTGGCGAAGAACGCGCCGTAGCGTTCGTTGCCCAGCCGCATGTCGCGGCCGACGCGGCTCGGCACGACGGTGAGCTGTTCGCCCAGGCTCCAGCCGCCGCGGGTGGCGATCAGCCAGCGATAGCCGTGATAGGGATTGAAGAGGAGATACTCCTCCCACGCGTAGTTGCCGTTCTCACTGCGCCCGAGATAGCCGATCGCCTCCCACTCGACGCCGCGCAGCGTGCCGCGGGTGCCGAGCGGGATCGCGAGTCCCGACGCCGCCTCATGGTACGCGGCGATCAGCCGCACCTCAGGACGCGAGACGTCCAGGATGCTGCCGCAGTAGCTGCACGCGACGGTGACGCTGTAGCCCGCCGCCTTGATCGCCACGGTGCCGCCGCACGACGGACAGGTCAGCGCGGTCGCGGCCGGTGCGGGCGCCGCCGCTTCAGCCGGCATGACGCGGCATCGCCCAGCCCTCGATCGCGCGCAGATCGGTGGCGTGGAGATCGGCGAGGGTCACATAGCGCCCCTCGTAGAAACTCGTCCCGCTCGCCTCGCGCTGGAGTGTGGCGACGCTGCCGTCGGTCGAACGGAGGTCCACCGAATAGAGGCGCCAGCCGGGCGGCGCCTTGAACGGCAGCTCACCCTCGGCAGCGATGCAGGTCACCTCGCGGGCATCGCCCACCGCATAGGCGCGCTTGCCCACGTCGACGCGGGTTCCCGGGATGGCATCGCCCCCGGAGGCGATGCGGCGCAGCTTGGGCGAGCGAACGTCCTGCATCGGCCGCTCGAACGTCATCATGAACTGTCCCATCGCCTCGCCCAGCCAGCCGTGCTCGTCCTGCCCGAACAGGCACAGCCATTCGTTCCACGCGCCGTCGCTCCAGCGCCAGCGGACGCGGCCGATCACCTCGAACGCACGATCGTCGAAGCGCCCTCGCGTCCCCCGCTGGATGGGGCTGACGTCGAACGGCAGCGCCGCCTGGGTGCCGACCACGCCGATGCCGTCGTCGGTCCGCACGATCACCGAACGGCAGTAATCGCACACGACGTTCGGCAGCGCGGCCGAGCGGAATGCGACCGACGCCCCGCAATTGGGGCAGCTGAACCGCAGCATGGCGGGCGCCCTTTAGCGGATGCGCCCGAGCAGCTCGGCTTTCTTGGCGTCGAAATCCTGCTGGGTGATCGCACCCACCGTCAGCAGCTTGTGCAGCTTCTCGATCTGCGCGTACGGATCGTCGCCGCCCGCTGCGGCCGCCGGCGCCTGCCCGCCGCCGCCGAGCGACCCCGCCATCGCCTGGCCGATCGCCATCCCGGCCCCCGCGCCGACGCCGAGGCCGGCGACGCCGCCCTCCTGCCCCGCCGCCTTCTCGATCGCCTCGGCGCTTTGGAACTTGGCATAGCGGTCGAGATCGCCGACGACGCGCATCGACGAGGCCTTGTCGAGATGCGCCTGCACCGCCTCCGGCAGCGACAGGCTTTCGACGAAGAAGCTCTGGCAGCTCAGCCCCCATTGGGTGAAGGCGGGCTGCACCAGTTCGCGCAGCCGCTCGGACATCGCCGCCTGATCGCCGGCCATGTCGACGAAGGCGATCTCCGAGCCGCCTAGCGCGGTCGCAAGCTGGGTCGCGATCGCCGAGCGGAGCTGGCCCTCGACATCGCCGACGCGCACCGTCTCCAGCGTGCCCATCAGCTTGGCCTGGAAGGTCGGGACATCCTCGATCCGGAACGAATAGCCGCCGAACGCCCGGATGCGCAGCGGACCGAACTCGCGGTCGCGCACCGTCACCGGCTGCGGCGTGCCCCATTTCAGGCCGGTCTGCTCCTTGCGGGTGAAGAACAGCACGTCCGCCTTGAACGGCGATTTAAACGCCTTGTCCCAGTTCATCAGCGCGGTGAGCAGCGGCAGCGTCGCCGTCTCGATCGTGTGCTGCCCCGGCCCGAACGCGTCGGCCATCTGCCCTTCGTTGTAGAAGAACGCGACCTGCCCCTCGCGTACCGTCAGCTGCGCGCCGTTCTTGATCTCGCGATCGCGCACCGGATAGCGGATGGCGAGATCCCCCGGGGTCTCGACCCAGTCGATGACGTCGACGAACTGCTTCGACAAAAAATCCAGGATACCCATCGGCGATCTCCCCCAAATCGGGTCGAGCCTACCGCGTTGCGCCGCCCGACGCCATATGCCGATCTTCGTGCGCGATCCCGTCCTCGCGCCGCCGCACCTTAGGGCGTATCGACATCCATCGCGGAAGTCCTGAACTCCCCCTTCATCCTTTCGCATCGAGGTGCCGTCGAGCTTGTCGAGACGGCGTATCGAGAGGTCGGTCGTTGGAGCTCTCTCGATAC
This sequence comes from Sphingomonas mangrovi, assembly GCF_047975845.1. Taxonomy (NCBI): domain Bacteria; kingdom Pseudomonadati; phylum Pseudomonadota; class Alphaproteobacteria; order Sphingomonadales; family Sphingomonadaceae; genus Sphingomonas; species Sphingomonas mangrovi. Next base: position 19,435 of record NZ_JBIUCZ010000006.1, read on the forward strand.
GGGCTCTCGACAAGCTCGATCCCTACTCGAGACGGACGGGGAAAGATGAATGTCAATCCAGCCTAGCGGATCGTCAGCCGTCCCCCGGCGGCAAGCGCCGCGTGATCGACGGTGAAACCGGCGAGCGGCGCGCCGTTCAGCAGCGGCGGCCGCATGCGCTCCCCCTGTTCTGCGCCGCGTTCGATGCGGATCGTACGGCGGCCCGGCACAGCGATCTCGGCATGGTCGAACGAAGGCTCGGTCACCACGTACATCGGCTTGCCCGGCACCAGCGGATAGAGGCCGAGCGACGCCCACACGTACCAGGACGCCATGCCGCCGGCGTCGTCGTCCATGCCGTCGGCATAGCCCACCGGATCGAGCGCGAAGGCGCGGCCGTGCCACGGCTTCGCGCGCTTCGCCGGGTTGGTGTACCAATGGTCCATCGGCTGGTGGAGGATGGTGTCGACCAGCGCGCGGGTACGCTCGGGCTCGCCGCTCAGCGCGAAGAGGAACGGCGCCTGGATGTCGGGCTGGTTTGTCATGTTGAACAACCCGTCGGCGAAAAAACGGGCGAGTTCGGTGTTGAACCGCTGCCGCCCGAGCCCCTCGCCGATCAGCCAGTCGAGGTCGAACACCGGCGCCCAGCGATATTGCCACAGCGTTCCCTGATAGAGACCGCGCGCCTTCACCACGTCGAAGTCCGGTCCCACGTCGCGGAACACGCGGCTCCACATCGTGCGGTACGCCAGGGCCCCACTCCGCAGCCGCGTGGAGAGTTCGTTCTGGCCGAGGTCCTGCGCCAGTTCGGCCGCGGCCCAGGCGTCGTAGGCGGTCTCGATCTGCTGGTCGGGCGCTTCGCGCGGGAGCGTCTTGAGCTCCTCCACCATCAGCGGCAGCACCCGAGCGGCATCGAAGCCGCCGATCCCCTTGCGGCGATAGTCGAGCAGCGCGACCCCGGCATGCTCGCTCCGAACGGTGATGAACGGCTCGTGCTGCGTCGCCCATTGCACCTTCCCCGCCAGATACAGCTCGGCGAGGGAGGCGGCGATATCGGCGGCGCGGTCGGGATCGAGCAAACCGAGGAGCGGCAGCTGGGTGCGGTAGTTGTCCCAGACCGCCCAGCCGGCGTAGCGATGCTGCCCCTTCGGCACGGTGTGGAGCGTCCCGTCCGAGCGGCGATAGCGCCCGTCCGCGTCGTCGATCCGCGCCGGCGTCTGCATCGCGCGGAACAGGTGGGTGTAGAACAGCCGCGGGCGCTCCCCGTCGCCGGGCACGCGGACCCGGCCCAGCTCCTTCGCCCAGTCGGCACGCGCGCTTGCCCGCAGCTGCTCCAGCGAGCGGTGCGCGACCAGGCGATCGAGCACCCGCCGTGCCGACGCAGGATCGACCACCGAAAGGCCGGTGCGCACCGCCACGCGGTCGCCCGGCTGCACCGTGATGTCGAACGCCAGCCGGTCGCCGTCGAGCGTGACGGCCGGAACCGCGACCGGCTTGTCGTTGCGCGTCAGCGTGGCGGCGAACGACAGGTGGTAGACGCCGCTGTCGCACACGGTTCCCGCCGACATCCGCCCGCGCAGGTCCGCCGCATCGCGCGCCGTCCACTCGGCGGCGTGCCGCTTGGTATAGCCGTGCCGCGGGTCGAGGATCAGCCGCACCGTGCCGGCGCGCGGAAGGGTGAAGCGCGAAATCCCGGCCGCGCCGTTGGCGGCGAGTTCGGCGTCGATGCCGTCGCCGTAGCGGACGCGGTACCAGCCCGGGCCCGCGCGCTCGGACGCCTTGTCGATCGTCCACACCCGCGGGTCGCCGGCATAGCCGAGCGAGACGTGAAGGTCGCCGCCACCCCCGCCGCAGCCGACCCCGACCGCCCGCGTGTGGGAGAAGCCGGTGAGCTGGCCTGCCCGATAGTCATAGCCCGCATGTTCCGCCGGCCGCGTGTCCGGCGACAGCTGGACCATGCCATAGGGTCCGGTCGCGGCCGGGGTGAGCTGGCCGTGGTCGCCGGCCGTGCCGACGAACGGATCGACCAGATCGACCGGCGCCACCCGCTCCCCCGCCTGCGCCGCCGGAGAACAGCACAGCAACGGCAGCAGGAGGCAAGACAGCAGGCGCATCGAACAGGATCCTCGATCGAAGAAAGGCAGCGGGCGGCGGCGATCCCGCCGCTCTGACGCGCTCGCGTGACGGAAATGCTACAGATCCGGCGCGGCGTCTCCAAGGCCTTCACCGCCCACACCTCTTTCGGCAGCGGCATTGCGCGTCGCGGCGGAACCGCCCTATCCCGCGAGCATGGCCTATCCCCTCTCCCGCCGCGGTTTCGTCGGTACCGCGCTTACGCTGCCGACGCTCGGTGCCGTCTCGATCCTGCGCGCCGCCGAGCCGGACCTGTCGGAGCTTCGCGACCTCACCACCGCCGCCAGGCCGATCGACGCCGCCGAGCGGCTGGCGCGGGTCCGGCGCGCGCAGGAGCGGATGCGCCGCCTCGACATCGCGGCGGTGGTGGTGGAGCCGGGCGCCTCGCTCCGCTACTTCACCGGCATCGAATGGGGGCGCAGCGAGCGCGTGACCGCCGCGGTGCTGCCGCGCGAAGGCGATGCGCTGGTCGTCACCCCCTTCTTCGAAGAGCCTTCGGTGCGCGAGACGCTCGACGTGGCGGCGGAGGTGCGCGTTTGGCAGGAGGACGAGAGTCCGCTCGCACTGGTCGCCGGCTGGCTGAAGGAGCGCGGGCTGGCCAAGGGGAAGCTGGCGATCGAGGAGACCGCGCGCTTCTTCGTCGCCGACGGATTGGCTCAGCGACTGCCCGACATGCGGCTCGTCTCCGCCGATCCGATCGTCCGCGCGCTGCGCATGATCAAGTCGCCGGCCGAGATCGCGCTGATGCAGGTCGCGACGGACGTAACGCTCGCCGCCTATCGCTGGACCTGGGCGCGGGTCGAGGCGGGGATGGTCGGGCGCGACGTCTCCGCGCTGATGAGTGCCGCGACGCGCACGCTGGGCGGCGATCCGCAATTCTCGATGGCGCTGGTCGGCGAGGCGTCCGCCTACCCCCACGGCAGCCGGCAGGTGCACCGCATCGCGCCGGGCGAGGTGCTGTTGATGGACTGCGGCTGCGCGGTGCATGGCTATGAATCCGACGTTTCGCGCACCTTCTCCTATCGCACCGTTCGGCCGGAGGTGCGTAAGGTCTGGGAAACCGTCGCCAGGGGTCAGCAGGTCGCACGCCAGGCGGCCAGGGTCGGTGCGCCGGCCGGCAGCATCGACGATGCGGTTCGCGCCTTCTACGAACGCCAGGGCTACGGTCCGCGCTATCGCCTTCCCGGCCTGTCGCATCGCACCGGGCACGGCATCGGCATGGACGGGCACGAGCCGGTCAATCTGGTCCACGGCGAGACGACGCCGCTCGCGCCGGGCATGTGCTTCTCCAACGAACCCGGCCTCTACCTGCCCGGCAAGTTCGGCGTCCGCCTGGAGGATTGTTTCCACATGAGCGATGCCGGCCCGCAGTGGTTCAGCACCCCGTCCAAGTCGATCGACGCGCCGCTGTAGGTCCCGCCCGCCATCGTCGTGCAACACAGCGGTCCTACCGGCCATGCCTCGGCTTCGGCATTGACGCGCGCGCCTGCATCGCGACGATGGCCGGACCTCAGGGAGAATATGATGACGTCGATCCTGCGCCGCGGTCTTTCGCTGTTCCTCCTCGCCTCCGTCGCGGCCTGTGCGCCGACCCAGCCGCTCAAGGTGATGAGCTTCAACGTCCGCTACCCGACCGACCAGGGGCCTACCCGCTGGGAGCTGCGCCGACCGGTGATGGTGGCGACGATCCGTGAGGCGAAGCCGGACGTGATCGGCACCCAGGAGCTGTACCAGCGGCAGGGCGAGGACCTCGTCCAGGCGCTGCCGGACTATCGCTGGTTTGGGCGTGACCGGCGGGGCGGCCACGGCGACGAGCATATGGGCATCTTCTACCGCGCGGATCGCGTCCGGCTGGTGCGCCAGGGAGACTTCTGGCTGTCCGACACCCCCGATCAGGTGGCGAGCATGGGCTGGGGCACCGACCTGCCGCGCATGGCGAACTGGGGCGTGTTCGAGACGCTGGGCGGCAAGCCGCGCCGCTTCCTGTTCGTCGACACCCACCTGCCCCATCGCGACGAGGACGCAGCGGCGCGCGAGCGCGGCGTCGCGCTGATCCTGTCGCGGCTGCCCGCGATCGCACAGGATCTGCCGGTGATCGTCGCCGGCGACTTCAACGCCGATCCGTCGAGCCGCGTCTATGCGGCGATGGCCGGCACGCTCACCGACGCCTGGGCGAGCGCGCCGCACCGCACCGGGCCGGAGCGCACCTTCCACAACTTCACCGGCAATGCCGACAAGCGCATCGACTATCTGTTCGTGCGCGGCTTCACGCCCACCGACGCGCAGGTCGATGCGCGGCACGAAGGCACGACCTATGCGTCGGATCACTTCCCGGTCGCGGTGACGCTGCGCTTCGACCAGTGACGGCGCGGGCATGATCAAGACGCTGCTGGTCGCGACGCGCGACCGCAACCGCCTGGCGGAGATCCTCCAGGTCGCCTCGCGCTTCGGGCTCGGCGTGCTGCTCGCCCGGCTCGGGCTGGAACGTGGCGACGGCGACGCGGACGATCCGCAGACGCTGCCGCGGCGCACGCGGCTGGCGCTGGAGGAACTGGGCCCAACCTTCGTCAAGCTCGGCCAGATCCTCGCGACGCGCGGCGACCTGCTGCCGCCCGACTGGATCGCCGAGCTCGAGCTGCTGCACAGCCGCGCGCCGACCCTCCCGTTCGAGGAACTGCGCCCGGCGGTGGAGGAGGCTCTCGGCCAGCCGCCCGAGAGCGCGTTCGCGCGCTTCGATCCCGAACCGCTCGCCGCCGCGTCGATGGCGCAGGTCCATCGCGCGACCCTCAAGGACGGGCGGGCCGTGGTGCTCAAGATCCGCCGGCCCGGCATCCGCCCGCGGATGGAGGCGGATCTGCGGCTGATCGCGCAACTCGCCACCGCGGCGGAGTCGGCGAGCGTCGAGGTGCGCCGCTTCGCCCCCGCGGCGATGATGCGCCAGCTTGCCGAAGCCGTGCTCGAGGAGCTCGACTTCACCGGTGAGGGGCGCAACGCCGATCGCCTGCGCGCCGGCTTCGCGCGCGAACCGCAGGTGGTGGTGCCCGAGATTCACTGGGCGTGGACGTCCGAGGCGCTGCTGGTGATGGACTATGTCGACGGCGTGCCGCCGCGCGACGGCGCCACGCTGCGCGCCGCCGGCATCGATCCGGCGGCGATCGCCTCGCTCGGCGCCGACATCGTGCTCGACATGGTGCTGGTCAACGGCCGCTTTCATGCCGATCCGCATCCCGGCAACCTGCTGTGCCTCTCCGGCGACCGCATCGCGCTGCTCGACCTCGGGATGATCGGCCATGTCTCGCCGCGGCGCCGCGAGGAGTTCATCGGCTTCGTCCAGTCGCTGAACGCCGGCGATCCGGCTGCGCTCGCCGACGTGCTGGCCGGCTGGTCGACGGGGAGCGGCGTGCCGAGCGAGCGCATCCAGCGCGCCGCCGACCGGCTGATCGCGCGCCACGGAGGCGGGCGGGTGGTGCTGAGCGCGATCGTCGCCGACTTCCTGCCGCTGATGCGCGACGAAGGCATGACGATGCCGCCGGACCTGCTGCTGATCTTCAAGGCATTGGCGACGATCGACGGCGTGCTCACCGCGATCCAGCCGGAGTTCGATCTGTCCGCGGCGATGCAGCGCTCGGCGCTGCGCATCGCGCAGGCGCGCCTGTCGCCCGAGCATTGGGCGCCGACGCTGCAGGCACTGGCGTGGGAACTCGGCAAGATCGGCAGCGACGCGCCCCGGCTGCTGCGCGCCGCGATCCGCCGGCTGGAGAGCGAACCGGTGCCGCCTGAGCAGAACGCCGGTGCCGCGACGCTGGCGGCCGGCCGCTGGATCGCGAGCGCGATCGTCGTCGGTGCCGCACTGATCGCCGCCACCCTGCACTTCGGCTGAAGGACGAGCGATCATGACGACACGAAGCGCGCGATGGTCGGCAGCCGCCGTCGCGCTGGCGGTGCTGCCGATCCTCGCTGGCGGTTCCGCCCCGCCGCCGCCCGACCCCGCGACGCTGTGCAAGGCAAGCGAGAAGCCGCTGTTCTCCTGCCCGATCGGCCGCAAGCTGGTGTCGGTCTGCGCCGGCGCCGCCAAGCCGGTCTATCGGTACGGCACGGCGGGACGGGTCGAGCTGACCTCGACCGATCTCACCACCGCCAGCGTCGGCTATTCGGGCGGCGGCGAGACGCAGATCGCGGCGACGAACGGCGCCTATCGCTACATCGTCTACGACCGCACCGTACGCACCGGATTCGGCGAGGACGGGCTGCACCACCCCGACTTCGACAGCGGCCTGATCGTGCGGCGCGGCGCGCGAACGCTCTCGTCGCGGACGTGCAGCGCCGAACCCGTCCTGGGTACGCCCAATGTCGGCACGATCCCGCCCGGCGCGTTCGTCGCCGACTGAGCGCTACAGACCCTCGCCGCCGACCCAGTGCGCGTTGGACAGGCGCCGCGCCACGTCCCAGGTCTGGCGGCGGATGTCGGGCACCGCGACGATCTCCCAGAAGGCGCCGCGCGTCATCGGGCCGAGCGCGAACAGCCGCTCGCTCGCGCTGCCGTCGGCACGCACCACCTGGCCCGCGGTGGTGACGTCGAGGCCGAGATGCTCCGGGTCCGGGCGGATCGCGCCCCTCTGCGCGAGCGTGCGCAGCAGCGGCTCGCTGGTGCGCAGCAGGTCGCCTTGGGGGCCGGTGCAGTTGACGATGCGCTGCACCAGCATCGTGTCGGCCGCATCGGCCCCGCGTGGACGATAGCGCACCGTCACGCCATCCTCGTCCTCGGTGAAGCCGAGCGTCTTGCCGGCGACGATCGTCAGCCGGCCGCTCGCCCGAAGCGCCGCCAGCCGGTCAGCGACCTGAGGGGCCAGGCGGTGGCGGTGGACGTCCCACCACGGCCGCAGGTGGCGCAGGAAGCGGGCGCGGTCGTCCTGGCCCGCCTGCGCCCAGAGCGCCTGGGTAAACGGCCGAAGCTCGTCGACGGCGTTGCGCCAGCCGATCGCCTCAGCCCGCGCCCGCACGGATCGCACCAGCTTCGCCCCCGACGCCGCCGGCTTCTCGGCGAGCTTGTCCCAAGGCTGCGCCGCCGCATGCCGGTGCGGCGCCAGCCCGCGGCGCGAGATCGCGACGATCCGCCCTGCGAACCCGCGCGCGTCGAGCATCAGCACCACGTCGACCATCGTCAATCCGGTGCCGATCACCAGGACCGTGTCGGCATCGCCCAGCCCCTCGCCGACGCTCGGCTCCCACGGATCGCCCTTGTACCTCTCGGGCGAGAGATCGTCTGGATCGAGGCCGGGCGGTGCGTGCGGCGGCAGGTTCCCGACCGCGAGCACCGCGGCGTCGGCGGCGACCTCGCGCCCGTCATCCAGGCGCACCGCAACCGCGCCGTCCTCGACGATGTCGACCGCATCGCCCTGGACGATGTCGAGCCGGTCGCCCGCTTGCGCACGCGCCGCGTCGAGCAACTCGCGCAGATAGGTGCCGTAGGTCAGACGGGGCACGAAGGCGCCGGCCGCATCCGGCGTGCCGCGCGCCTCCAGCCAGCGGACGAAATGGTCGGGCGCATCGGGAAAGGCGCTCATGTTCGCGGCGCGGACGTTGAGGACGTGACTGGGGTGCGCGGCGCCATAGGCGAGCCCCAGTCCAGGCCGGGCCGCCCGCTCGATCAGCGTCGCGCGGGGCCCTCCGTGGCGCAGCAGGTTGATCGCCTGCAGCGTGCCCGAGAAGCCGGCGCCGACGATCGCGACATGACGGATCACGCGATCAGATCTCGTAGACGAGCGCGGAGCCTTCGGCGGCGGCGGTCGCGTTGCGGCGGCGCATCTGCGCGTGAAGCTGCTTCACCGTGTCGCTGCCGGTACGGGTGAACAGCGCCGGAACCACCGCATGCACCAGGCAGGCGGCCCCGCCCGCCAGCATCGCCACGCCGAACCGCGCAGCAGTCCGTGCGTGGGCGAGATAGCTCTCCCCCACGCTGCGGGGATGATCCGTGAACAGCCGCCCGATCATGCTCTACTCCCAGTTACACGCTGGGAATAGCGCATACGGTGGCCGTCCGGTTCCGCCAAGCCGGGGGCGGCATGCCCCCGGCCGGCGCGGGATCACCAGTTCAGGCCGGCGCGCGCGTAGAGATAGCGGCCGTTGAAGCCGAACGGCGAGTAGTAGGGGAAGCCGATCACGCCGGTGCTGTTGTTCGCCGCGATCGTGCGGTCGGGATAGACGTCGAACAGGTTGTTCACGCCGATGCCGAACTGCGCGCCCTTGGTCGCCTGATAGCGGAACTCCAGGTCGGTAATCGCGTGCTTGCCGCTGTGGACGTCCGCCGCCTCGGTCGTGCCGGGCTGGGTAACGTCGCCGTAGTAGGTCACGCGAGCGAGCGCGCCGAGCCGGTCGAGCGACCAGTCGATCGTGCCGGTCACCTTCTCGCGCGGCGTGCCTTCCTCCAGAATCAGGATGCGGCTGCGTGCGAACAGCGTCGGCGCCGGATTAAGCGTCGAGGTGGAGGTCGGCACGCGAGTCACGTCGACGTCGTTGAGGTTGCCTGCGACGGTGAAGTCGAAGCTGCCGGCGCCCTCGGTGCGGAGCCGATAGTGGGCAACCGCGTCGATCCCCTTGGTGGTCGAGGCCAGCCCGTTGAGGAAGAAGCGCGCCGCCTGCACGCCCGTCGGCAGCAAGGCTGCGACTTGGGGATTGTAGCCGGGGGTGCCCGGCGTGCCGGCGCTGAGGTTCTCCGACAGACCGATCTGGTCGCGGATGTGGATGCGATAGGCGTCGACGGTCAGGTCGAACCCGCCGACGCGGACGACGAAGCCGGCCGAGAGGTTGGTCGACTTCTCCGCATCGAGCGGCAGGCCACCGAGGGCCGCCGCAACCGGATCGGTCGACGGATAGGTGCCGGTCTGGACCGGCGCGCCGTTCTGAATCACCTGCGCGATCTGGGTGAAATACTGCTGCTGGAGCGACGGCGCGCGGAAGCCGGTCGAGGCCGTGCCACGCAGCGCCAGCCAGTCGGCGAGGTCGTAGCGTGCCGACAGCTTACCCGTGGCGGTCGAGCCGAAGTCCGAATAGTCCTCCGCCCGGCCGGCGACGCCGACCAGCAGCTTGTCGGTGACCTGCGCTTCCACGTCGACATAGACGCTGCCGTTGCGGCGGCTGCGCTCGATCTCGTTCAGTGGCGAGAAGCCGCCGAAGCCCTGAGCGCCGGGTGCCGCGCCCGGTACCGCGCCCGTTTCCGGATAGCCGTAGGACGCGCGTTCGCCTGCCTCGATCTTGTACCCCTCACGGCGGCCCTCGATGCCGAAGGCGACGTTGAGCGACTGGAACACGTCGAAGCTGCGCGTCACGTCGACGCCCGCAACCCACTGATCGTAGACGAGCGCGCCGTCGTAGAAGTCGGTCGGCGTATCCGTGCCATAGGAGAAGTTGGCGGAGTTCAGCGTGCGGAAATCGATCTTGTTGCGTCCGTAGCTGACGTTGAGGTCGACGTTCCAGCCGGCGACCTCCCCCTTCACGCCCAGGGCGGAGTTGAGGTCGCGCGACTTGCTGTTGATCAGCGGCAGGAAGCCGTTCAGGTAGATCGACGCGGCGTTGCTGTAGCCCGAGGTGACGCCCGGCAACCGCGGGAAAGCCGCGCTCTCCGACTCGCGCTCCTGATAGCCGGCCCAGCCGTACAGCCGCCAGCTGTCGCCCAGCGACGTGCCGGCGTTGGCGAACACCGAATACTGGTCGACCTCCGGATCGCCGAAGCGGCCGGTGATGCGGGTCGGGGTGACGCGCGGGTCGAAGTCGGCGCGATTGGTCGGCTCGCGCTTGGTATATTCGCCCGACAGCGTCAGGAAGCCGTCGCTGCCGAAGCCGATGCCCTGCCATGCCGAGGCGGTCACCGTCGGCTCGCCGGTCACGTCGCGGCTGCCGCGCGCGGTGTCGACCTGCGTGTTGTAGAAGCCGTAGGTCACCGAGGCGCCGCCGCCCTCGCGGGCCTCGCGCAGCCGCAGGTTGACGACGCCGGCGATCGCGTCGGAGCCGTACTGCGCCGAGGCGCCGTCGCGCAGCACCTCGATCCGGTCGAGCGCGGTGACGGGAATGGTGTTGAGGTCGACGGCGGCCGAGCCGCGGCCGACGGTGCCGTTGGTGTTGAGCAGCGCCGAGGTGTGCCCGCGCACGCCGTTGACCAGCACCAGCGTCTGATCGGGCGACAGGCCGCGCAGCGTCGCCGGGCGGATCGCATCGGTGCCGTCGTTTGCCGCCGGACGCGGGAAGTCGATCGAGGGCGCCACCGCGGCCAGCGCCGCGCCGAGCTCGGTCGTCCCCTGCCGCTGGAGGCTCGCCGCGCTCAGCACGTCGACCGGCGAGGCACTGTCGAGCCGGGTGCGCCCCTCGGCGCGGGTGCCGGTGACGATGATCTCGTTGCCCTCGTCCTCGGGTGTCGCGGCGCCGGCGGTGGGCGCGTTCTGCGCCTCCTCGGCCGGGATGCTTGCCTGCTGAGCCGCGGCGGGCAGCGCCACGAGCGCGAACGACGAGACGGTGAGCAGGCTGGCGACGCGGAAACGATGCATGGGAACCCCCTTGATGAGCACCGCCCGATACGCTGGCGGCAAGCAGCGGGTGCGCGCTCGCGTTGTCGCGATGCAGGCACCCTCACCGACTCGGCACCCCCTGCGGAGACCTGCGGCCTAAACGCAAAATAGGCGCCCCTCCGTCGCCTTGCGCCGGAAACATGCTTTTGGGCCTGCAAGGTTTTCTTTGAATTCCCATTCCTTGCCGGGGATATCGCCGCCGCCATGTGACCGCGCGCTTCCACTGCGGCGGATGTTGGCAGCGTCGGGGAAGTCGGATAGAGGCTGCGGCGGGATCGGCGCTGCCGATCCTCTCGATCGTGCCGGTGCCCTGCGAAGGGCTGAAATGGGAATGCGGTGCGGGGCTGTGCCCCAAATCCGCGGCTGTCCCTGCAACTGTAGGCGGCGAGCGAGGGGCACGGGCTCTCCCGGTGGGAGGGCGGCCACTGGTGTCGGGCATCGCCCGCGCCGGGAAGGCTGAGCCCCGAGCGGCGACCCGCGAGCCAGGAGACCTGCCGGCGCACGGGTCGCTCTTGCCACGATCCAGGGGATGGTCGCGGTACGGTGTTCTTCCGTCTGAGCGACGAAGCTGTGCGGCCGGGGCCGCATCGGCATGCGTCGCGGGCGTCGGACAGCGCCCGTCCGTCGGCGCCTGCCGGCCGCACGTTCGGCCCCGTCCGCTGTCGTTGCCGCGGCGCTGCGGGGAACAACCGTGCCTGATCTTTCGAAGACACCCGTCACCATCGTCACCGGCTTTCTGGGCGCGGGCAAGACCACGCTCATCAGCCACCTGATCCGCAACGCGCGCGGCCGCCGGCTCGCCGTAGTGGTCAACGAGTTCGGCACGCTCGGCGTCGACGGGGAGATCCTGAAGGGCTGCGCCATCCCCGACTGCCCCGAGGAGAATGTCGTCGAGCTCGCCAACGGCTGCATCTGCTGCACCGTCGCCGACGATTTCGTCCCCACGGTCGAGCGGCTGCTCGCGCTCGATCCGCGCCCGGACCACATTCTGATCGAGACCTCCGGGCTGGCGCTGCCCAAGCCGCTGCTCAAGGCGTTCGACTGGCCGGCGATCCGCTCGCGCATCACCGTCGACGGGGTGATCGCGCTGGCCGATGCCGAGGCGGTCGCCGCCGGCCGCTTCGCCCCCGATGTGGCGGCGCTCGACGCGCAGCGCCTCGCCGACCCTAGCATCGACCATGAGACGCCCTTATCGGAGGTGTTTGAGGACCAGCTCGCCTGCGCCGACCTGGTGCTGCTGACCAAGGCCGATCTCGCCGGGCCGGAGGGCATCGCCGCTGCCCGCGCGACCATCGCCGCCGAGGCGCCGCGCCCGCTGCCGGTGATCGAGCTGGTCGACGGGATCATCGACCCGGCGGTGGTGCTCGGCCTCGAAGCCGCGGCGGAAAACGACCTCGCCGCCCGCCCCTCGCACCACGATGGCGAAGAGGAGCATGAGCACGACGACTTCGACAGCCTCGTCTATCAGGGCGCCGAGATCGCCGATCCGGCCGCGCTGGTCGAACGGATCGAGGCGCTGGCGGCAAGCCGCGACATCCTGCGGGTCAAGGGCTATGCCGCGGTCGCCGGCAAGCCGATGCGGCTGCTGGTACAGGCGGTCGGCGCGCGCGTGCGTACCCAGTTCGACCGCCCGTGGCGCCCCGACGAGACCCGCGAGACGCGACTGGTGGTGATCGCCGAGCACGACCGCATCGACGCCGCCGCGATCCAGGCGGCGCTGGACGCCTGACGCGCGATGCACGTCGTCTTCCGCGAGAGCCACGGGCTGGAGGAGACCGCCACCCCGCGCGATCTCGGCCAGAACCCCGCGGACCTCGTGGTACTGTCCTTCTCCGATAGCGACTTGGGCGCGTTCGCTGCCGGCTGGCGCCGCGCGGCCGGCAGTGCGACGCCGCTGCCGAGCCTGCGGCTCGCCAACCTCGCCGAGCTCGCCCATCCGCTGTCGGTCGACACCTATGTCGAGCGGACGCTGGGGGCGGCGAAGGCGATCCTGATCCGGCTGATCGGCGGCAGGTCCTACTGGAGCTACGGGCTCCAGCAGGTCGAGGCGCTGGCGCGTGCCCGCGGCATCGCGCTCGCGGTGGTCGCCGCGGACGGCCGCCCCGATGCGCAGCTGGAGGCGGCCTCCACTCTGCCCGCCTCGACGGTGCAGCGGCTGTCGGCATTGTGCGAAATCGGCGGCGAGGTGGCGGCGCAGGCGGCGCTCGCGCAGCTGGCGCTTGCGGGCGGGCTTTACGCGGCGCCGGTACGCGGGGTTCGGCCGATCGCGGCAGTGGGGGCGTGGCGCCCTGCGGAGGGTGCGACCTGCCCGGCGGCGCTCGCGCTGACCACGACGCAGCCGCGCATCCTGCTGACCTTCTACCGCTCCTACCTCACTGCCGCCGATCTCGATCCGATCCGCGCCCTTCACACCGTGTTTGAAGAACGCGGGTTCGACGTGGTCGCGCTGTTCGCACCGTCTTTGAAGGACGAGGCGCGCGGCTGGTTGCGGCGCTGGGCGGCGGCGCTGGCACCGGTCGCGATCGTCAACGCCACCGCCTTCTCCGCACGCGGCGCCGACGACACCAGCCCGCTCGATGCCGCAGGGGTGCCGGTGTTCCAGGTGGCGCTCGCCACCTCCGATCGCGCCGCCTGGGACGAGGCGGCACGCGGGCTCTCGCCCGCCGACCTCGCGATGCACGTCTTGCTGCCGGAGGTCGACGGCCGCGTCTTCGCCGGCGTCGCCAGCTTCAAGGAAGCGACCGCGCCCGACCAAGCGCTGCAATTCGCGCGCCGCGAGCATCGCGCCGATCCCGAGCGCATCGCCGCAATCGTCGAACGCGTCGGCGGCTGGGTCGCGCTCGGCCGCAAGCGGGCTGACGAGCGCCGGCTGGCGATCGTGCTCTCGACCTATCCCGGCAAGGCGTATCAGATGGCGCACGCCGTAGGTCTCGACGCGCTCGCTTCGGCCGAGGCGATGCTCGGCGATCTCACGGCCGAGGGCTATGGCTGCATATCCGGCGGCAACTTGGCGCAGGCACTCGCTGCCGAGACGATCGCCTGGCCGCTGGAAGCCTATAAGGCTGTATTGTCCAGCCTTCCGGATAGCTTGCAGGAAGACCTTGCCGCCACCTGGGAAGCGCCCGAAAGCGACCCAGCGGTGATCGACGGCGCCTTCCGCTTCGCCGCCGTCCGCCGCGGCACCGCGCTCGTCGCGCTCCAGCCCGAACGCGGCCGGCCCGAGCAGCGGGCCGAGGAATATCACGACGTGTCGCGCTGCCCGCGCCACGGCTATGTCGCCTTCTACCTGTGGCTGCGCGAGCAGGGCGTCGACGCGCTGATCCATGTCGGCGCGCACGGCACGCTCGAATGGCTGCCGGGCAAGGCGGTGGCGCTGTCCGACGCCTGCTGGCCGGAGGCGCTGACCGGCGCGCTTCCGGTAGTCTATCCCTTCATCGTCAACGATCCCGGCGAGGCGGCGCAGGCCAAAAGACGGATCGGCGCGGTGACGATCGGCCATCTGCCGCCGCCGCTGGTCGCCTCCGGCACCGGCGCCGGGTTCGGTCGGCTCGAAGCGCTGCTCGACGAATTCTCCAACGCCGACGGGCTCGACCCCGCGCGCCGCGATCGGCTGCAGGCGGACATTGAGGCGGAGGCGGAGTCGCTCGGGCTGACCGAGACGCTGGGCCTCGCCAGCGCCGCCAGCCGTGCCGAGGCGATCACCCGCATCGACACCTTCGTCTGCGACGTCAAGGACAGCCAGTTCGGCGACGGACTCCACGTCTTCGGCCACGGCGACTGCGGCGACGAAGAGCGCCGCGGGCTGCTCGACGGGCTCGCCGGCCGCCGTGTCGCCGCCGGACCCTCGGGCTCGCCGCACCGCGGGCGGCAGGACGTGCTGCCGACCGGCCGCAACCTGTTCACCACCGATCCGCGCGCGGTGCCGTCGCGCTCGGCGCATGCGCAAGGGGTACGGCTCGCCGACGAGCTGATCCGCCGCCATCTCCAGGATCACGGCGACTATCCGCGCGGGCTGGTCGTCGATCTGTGGGGATCGGCGACGATGCGCACCGCGGGCGAGGAATTCGCGATGGCGCTGCACCTGCTGGGTGCGCGGCCGGAATGGGACCTGCGCTCCGATCGCGTGCTGGGCGTCGAGATCCTGCCGATCGCGCTGCTCGACCGCCCGCGCATCGACGTGACGCTGCGCGTGTCGGGGCTGTTCCGCGACACCTTCCCGACCCTTTGTACGCTGTTCGGCCAGGCGGTGCGCGCGCTCTCAGCCCGCGACGAGGGCCGCGAGTGGAACCCCTTTGCCGGCACCGCGCCCGAGCCGCGCGTCTACGGTCCCGCCCCCGGCGGCTACGGCCTGGGAATGGGCGATGCGGCAGAGACCTATAGCGACGAAGCGCGCCGCGCCGCCGGCCGCGCGTGGCTCGCCGCATCGAGCCACGCCTTCGACACAGCCGAAGATCACGCCGACGCGGAAGGCCTGCGCCGCCGCGTCGCCGGCGCCGACGCCTTCGTCCATTTGCAGGACCTGCCCGAAACCGACCTGCTCCTCGCCGCCGACTATGCCGCGCACGAGGCCGGCTTCGCCGCCGCGCAAGGCGTCGCCGGCGGCAAAGCGACGCTCTACCACCTCGACGCGCGCGATCCCGAGCGTCCCCGCGCCCGCACCTTGCCGGAGGAGATCACCCGTGTGGTCCGCTCGCGCGCCGCACACCCCGCCTGGGCGGCGGGCATGATGCGCCACGGCTTTCGCGGTGCGGCCGAGATCGCGGCGACTCTCGACCATCTCGGCGCCTTCGCGCATCTGGCGAGCGCCGTGCCGCCCGAACTGATCGACCTCTACCACGACGCGACCCTGGGCGATGAAAGGGTGCGCGCCTTCCTGGCGGAGGCGAACCCCGGCGCGCTGGCGGCGATGGAGGCCCGCTTCGCGGCGCTGCACCGCTCAGGGCTCTGGCCGACGCGGCGCAATTCGATCCTCGCCAGCCTGGGCGGCGTGGCATGAGCGGCGTGGTGCGCGGCTGGTGCCCCAATGCCTGGCGGCCGATGGCGGCAGGCGACGGGCTGCTGGTTCGCGTCCGGCCGCGGCTCGGACGGATGGACGCCGATCAGCTTCGCGCACTGTGCGAAGCGGCGCTGGCCTGCGGCAACGGCCTGATCGACGCGACCAACCGCGCCGGCCTGCAGATACGCGGTGTCTCCGAGGCGCGCTGGCCGGGGCTGATGGACCGGCTGGTCGAGGCCGGCCTGGTCGACGCCGATCCCGAGCGCGAGCGGCGCGCGACGCTGGTGCTCGCGCCGGACTGGCAGCCGGGCGACGACACCCACCGCATCGCCACCGAACTGCTCGCCCGGCTCGACGAACTGCCGGCGCTGCCGGGCAAGGTCGGCTATGCCATCGATGCCGGCCCCGCGCCGGTGCTCGGGTCTACCCCCGCCGACTTCCGCATCGAGCGTGGCGAGCGCGGCGCGCTGATCCTGCGCGCCGATGGCCGCGACCGCGGCGTGCCGCTGCGTCCCGGCAGCGAAGTCGACACGCTGATCGCACTCGCCGAGTGGTTCGTCGCCAGCGGTGGTCTGGAGGCGGGCCGGGTCGGACGCCACCACGCCCCGCTGCCCGACACGCTCGCCGGCACCGACCGCCCGGCCGCGGCGGGCGAACCGATCCACCCCGGCGCACACCCGCTGGGTGCCGCCTTGGGCCTGCCGTTCGGGCGGATTGAGGCGACGCAGATGCTCGCGCTGCTCGATGCGGCCGCGCCGATGGCGATGCGGCTGACGCCGTGGCGGGTGCTGCTGTTCGAGGGCATCGCCCCCCTCGCCATTGAGGGCTTCGTTACCGACCCTGCCGCCATCAGCGCGGCTGCCTGCCCCGGCGCGCCGGCCTGCCCCCAGGCGAGTGTCGCCACCCGGCCGCTCGCGCTCCGCCTCGCGCCCCTGGTCGCGGGGCGGCTGCACGTCTCCGGGTGCAGCAAGGGCTGCGCCTACGCCCGCCCCGCCGACGTCGTGCTGACCGGGCGAGAGGGCCGCTTCGACATCGCCTTCAACGCCCGCGCCGACGATCCGCCCGCAGAAAGCGGGCGCACCGCCGACCAACTGCTCGCCCGTTTCGAAAGACCCTGATGCCCTATCGCTACGAGACCGACGGCGCTGCAATCTATCGTCAGTCGTTCGCCACCATCCGGGCCGAGGCCGACCTCGCCCGCTTCTCGGCCGAGGAGGAGCCGGTCGCGGCGCGGATGATCCACGCCTGCGGGCTTGTCGAGCTGGCGTCGCGAATCCGCTTCTCGCCGGGCTTCGCCGTCGCCGCGCGACAGGCGCTGGCCGCCGGCGCGCCGATCCTGTGCGACGCGCGGATGGTGAGCGAGGGGATCACCCGCACCCGCCTTCCCGCCGACAACGACGTGCTCTGCACGTTGCACGACCCCGAAGTGCCCGGCATGGCGCGGACGATGGAGACCACCCGATCCGCCGCCGCGCTCGAACTCTGGCGCCCGCGGCTCGCCGGCGCGGTGGTGGCGATCGGCAACGCGCCGACCGCGCTGTTCCACCTGCTCAACATGCTCGAAGACCCCGCCTGCCCGCGCCCGGCGGCGATCATCGGCTGCCCGGTCGGCTTCGTCGGCGCGGTCGAGTCCAAGGACGCGCTGTGGGAGGCGCAACCGGTCCCTTGCGCGATCGTCGAGGGGCGCCCCGGCGGCAGCGCGATCGCCGTCGCCGCCGTCAACGCGCTGGCGAGCCGCGCCGAGTGACCTCCGCCACGATCCACGGCGTCGGACTCGGCCCCGGCGCGGCCGACCTGATGAGCGTGCGCGCCGACCGGCTCGTGCGCGGCGCCCGCCACCTCGCCTTTTTCCGCAAGGCCGGGAAGCCGGGCCAGGCGCGCCGCATCGTCGAGGGAATGCTGCGCGCCGACGTGGTCGAGCTGGCGATGGAATATCCGGTCACGACCGAGATCGCGCTCGCCGACCCCCGCTACAACGTCCAGCTCGCCGGCTTCTACGCCGAGAGCACGGAGCGCCTGCTCGCGCTCTCAAGGAGCGGCGACGAAGTGGTGGTGCTGTGCGAGGGCGACCCCTTCTTCTACGGATCGTTCATGCACCTCTACGCCCGTCTGACGCCGCACGTGCCGGTGGAGGTGGTTCCGGGCATCACCGGCATGTCTGGCGCCTGGACGGCGAGCGGCACGCCGATCACCTGGGGCGACGACGTGCTGACCGTCGCGATGGCGACGCTGCCCGAGGAAGAGCTCGTCCGCCGCATCCGCGACACCGATGCGCTGGTAGTGATGAAGATCGGCCGTAACCTCGCCAAGCTCCGCCGCGCCGTCGCCGCAGCCGGACGCGAGCATCAGGCGTGGCTGGTCGAGCATGCCGCGATGGCCGAGCAGCGCGTCACCCCGCTGGCGCAGGCCGACGGGGTCACGCCCTATTTCTCGATCCTGCTGATCCACGGCCAGGGGCGGCGACCGTGAGCACCGGCTGGATCGCCATCGCCGGGCTCGGCCCGGGAAGCGAGGCGCTGGTGACGCCGGAGGTCGCCGCGACACTGGCGGAGGCGACCGACGTCGTCGGCTACATCCCCTACGTCGCGCGGGTGGCGCCGCGCCCCGGCCTGACCCTGCACGCTTCCGACAATCGGGTCGAATTGGACCGCGCCGCGCATGCACTTCGGCTGGCGCAGGCGGGCGGGCGCGTGGTGGTGGTGTCGTCGGGCGATCCGGGGGTGTTCGCAATGGCCTCGGCGGTATTCGAGGCCATCGAGCAGGGCCCGGCGGCGTGGCGCGACCTCGACATCCGCGTGCTGCCGGGGATCACCGCGATGCTCGCCGCGAGCGCTGCGGCGGGCGCGCCGCTCGGCCATGATTTCTGCGCGATCAACCTGTCCGACAACCTCAAGCCCTGGCCGCTGATCGCCCGGCGGCTGCGACTGGCGGCGGAGGCCGATTTCGCGATCGCGCTCTACAATCCCCGGTCGAAGGCGCGCCCCGGCACGCTCGACGAAGCATTTGCGCTACTCCGCGAAGCATGCGGCGACGCGCGGCCGGTGCTGTTCGCCCGCGCCGTCTCGACCCCCGAGCAGCGACTGACCATCGTGCCGCTGCCGGAGGCGCGCGGCGACATGGCCGACATGCGCACGCTGGCGATCGTCGGGTCGAGCCGCACCCGCACGATCAAGCGCGCCGGCAGCCCGATCCTCTACACGCCGCGGTCGACGCCGTGACCGACCCAATCGAGCACGTCGGCGACCCCATGCACCTCGCGCCGCTCGGGCAGCGCAGGGCGGTCGATCATCACCACCGGCAGCCCGAGCGCGCGGGCGGCGGCGAGCTTGGCCGCGGCACCACTGCCGCCGGCATTCTTGCACACGACCCGCTCGATCCCGTGCGCCGCCAACAGCGCGTGGTCGCCGTCGACGGTGAACGGTCCGCAATCGACGACCAGTGCGTGACTGGGCAGCTTCGGCGGCATCTCGGGCACATCGACGAAGCGGAGCAGGTAAAAATGCTGCGGCTGTTGCGCGAAGGCTTCGACGTGCATCCGCCCGAGTGCGAGCATCACTCGCTCGGACGGTCCGGCGAGCGCCGCCACCGCCGCATCGAGATCGGCGACCCGGGTCCAGCGATCGCCCGCCACCGGCTGCCAGTCGGGGCGGGTGAGCGCGAGCAGCGGCACGCCGGCGTCGGCCGCCGCGGCGACGGCGTTGGCGCTGATCTGGGCGGCGAACGGGTGGGTCGCGTCAACCAGATGGGTGATCCGCTCCTCGCGGAGGTAACAGGCGAGCCCTTCGACGCCGCCGAAGCCGCCGACGCGCACCGGCACCGGCTGGGGTCGCGGCGCCACCGTGCGGCCGGCATAGCTCAGCGTCGCGGGGATGCCGCGCTCGGCGACCGCCGCCGCCAGCGCACTCGCCTCGGTGGTTCCGCCCAGGATCAGGAGGTTCGGCATGGCTGAGGTGGCGGGTCCGTGGCTGACGATCGTCGGGATCGGCGAGGATGGACCGGCGGGGCTGTCCGCGGCAAGCCGTGATGCGCTCGATCGCGCCGAGCGGGTGTTCGGCGCAAGCCGCCACCTCTCGCTGCTGCCCGACTTGCGTGATCGCGCCGTCGTGTGGCCGGTGCCGTTCGACGCCGGCCTCCCGCTGCTGCTCGCCGAGCGTGGGCGGCCGGTGGTGATGCTCGCGTCTGGCGACCCGTTCTGGTTCGGCGCCGGCAGCGTGCTCACACGACATCTCGCGCCGGCGGAGTGGGTCGCGCACCCGGTGCCGGGCAGCTTCGCGCTCGCCGCCGCGCGGCTCGGCTGGCCGCTTGAGGAGACGGCTTGCCTCGGCCTGCACGCAGCGCCGCTCTCACGGTTGCGGTCAGTGCTGGCGTCGGGACGGCAGGCGCTCGTTCTGCTGCGCGACGGCGCGGCGGTCAGGGACGTCGCACAATACCTCGACGAACACGGCTTCGGCGCCTCCACCATGTCGGTGCTAGAAGCGCTCGGAGGTCCGCGCGAACGTATCCGCAGCACACTCGCATGCGACTTCGCGTTGACGGACGTGGCCCACCCAGTCGCCGTTGGCATCGATATCGCCGGCGAGGGCGCGGTACTGCCAGCCGCATCGGGGCTGCCCAACGAATGGTTCGAGCACGATGGCCAGATCACCAAGCGGCCGGTTCGCGCGCTGACGCTGTCGGCGCTCGCCCCTCGTCCCGGCGAGCTGCTGTGGGACATCGGCGCCGGATCGGGATCGATCGGGATCGAGTGGCTGCTCACCCACCCGTCCACTCGCGCGATCGGCTTCGAAGCCGATCCCGCCCGCGCCGCCCGCGCCCGCGCCAACGCCTCGGCGCTCGGCGTCGATCGGCTGAACGTGATCGAGGGGACCGCCCCTGCGATCCTCGCCGAGCAACCGCTGCCCGATGCGGTGTTCGTCGGCGGCGGGCTGTCGGCGGCGTTGCTCGACACGCTCTGGGCGACGCTGCGCCCCGGCACCCGGCTCGTCGCCAATGCGGTGACGCTGGAGTCCGAAGCGTTGCTCGCCGAACGGCACGCGGCGCACGGCGGCAGCCTGCTGCGGATCGAACTCGCAGAAGCCGCGCCGCTCGGTCGCCGCCGCGGCTGGCAGGCGAGCTATCCGGTGGTGCAATGGAGCGTTACGCGATGATCGTCGCCGGCTTCGGCTGTCGCGCGGGGACTCCGCTCGCGTCGTTGCAGGCGGTGCTGACACTCGCCGCGGACAGCCGCGCCATCGACGCACTCGCAACGCCGGAGGACCGCCAGCCGTTGCTCGCCCCGCTAGCCGAAGCGCTCGCGCTGCCGCTGGTCCCGATCGCACCCGACGCCCTCGCCACCATCGAAACCCCCACCCGCTCCGCCGTCAGCCTCGCCGCACGGAGGACCGGCAGCGTCGCCGAAGCCGCCGCGCTCGCCGCCGCCGGACCCGGTGCGCGGCTGCTTGCCCCGCGCTGCATCTCCCCCGATCGCATGGCGACCTGCGCCATCGCCGAAGGAACGCCATGACCATCCACTTCATCGGTGCCGGCCCCGGTGCCGCCGACCTGCTGACGCTCAGGGGCCGCGACCTCATCGCCGCCTCGCCCGTCTGCCTCTACGCCGGCTCGCTGGTGTCCGAGGCGCTGCTCGCACACTGTCCGCCGGGCGCGCGGATCGTGAACACCGCGCCCATGAGCCTCGACACGATCCTCGCCGAGATGGCCGCGGCGCACGCGCAGGGGCAGGACGTCGCGCGGCTTCATTCGGGCGACCTGTCGATCTGGTCGGCGATGGGCGAGCAGTTGCGGCGGCTGCGCGCGCTCGGCATCCCCTTCACCATCACGCCCGGCGTTCCCGCCTTCGCCGCCGCCGCCGCGGCGCTGGAGGCGGAGCTGACCCTCCCCGGCCTCGCCCAGTCGCTGGTGCTCACCCGCACGCCGGGCCGCGCGAGCGCGATGCCCGAGGCCGAAACGCTGACTGCCTTCGCCGCCACCAGCTCGACGCTGGCCATCCATCTGTCGATCCACAATCTCGATCGCGTCGTCGCCGATCTCACTCCCGCCTATGGCGCCGACTGTCCGATCGCGATCGTGTGGCGCGCGAGCTGGCCCGACCAGCGCATCGTCCGTGCGAAGCTCGCGACGATCGCCGACGCCGCCGAGGGTGGCCCGGAGCGCACCGCACTGATCCTGGTCGGGCGCGTGCTCGGCGACGCGGACTTCTGCGAGAGCAGCCTCTACGCCATCGACTACGATCGCCGCTTCCGACCGCAATCGGCGGACTCGCGCTTCGCGGAGGAGGCATGACCCCCGGACTGATGATCGCCGCCCCCGCCTCGGGCACCGGCAAGACCACGGTGATGCTAGGGCTGCTGCGCGCCTTCCGCGACGCCGGCGTCGCCGTCCAGCCATTCAAGAGCGGCCCCGATTACATCGACCCCGCCTTTCACCGGGCGGCGTGCGGGCGCACCTCGTTCAATCTCGACAGCTGGGCAATGCCGGGCGCCATGCTCGACGGTCTGACGGCACGCAGCCACGACGCCGAGTTGGTATTGGCCGAAGGGTCGATGGGGCTGTTCGACGGTGTCGCGACGGATGACGCGAGCGGCAACGGTGCCAGCGCCGACATCGCGCGGCGGATGGGCTGGCCGGTGGTGCTGGTGATCGACGTCTCGGGCCAAGCGCAGTCGGCGGCGGCGACCGCGCTCGGCTTCGCGCGCTACGATGCCGCGCTGCCCTTTGCGGGCGTGATCCTCAACCGCGTCGCGAGCCCGCGGCACGAGCGCCTCGCGCGGCATGGCATGGCGGCGCAGGGCACTCGCGTGTTCGGCGCTCTGACCCGACGCGGCGACCTGCAGTTGCCCGAGCGGCACCTGGGGCTGGTGCAGGCGGCCGAGCACGCCGACCTCGAAACGCGCATCCGCGACTATGCCGCCTTCTTGGCCGAACACGTCGATCTGGCGGCGCTCCGCTCGGCAGCGGCGGCGATCGCGCGCACGCCGGCGGCGGCGGCGCTGCCGATCGCCCCGCCCGCCCAGCGCATCGCGCTGGCGCAGGACGCCGCCTTCTCCTTCACCTATCCGCACCTGCTCGAAAGCTGGCGTGCCGCGGGCGCGGAAATCCTGCCCTTCTCGCCGCTTGCCGATGAGGCGCCCGACCCCACTGCCGATCTCGTCTGGCTGCCCGGCGGCTATCCCGAGCTTCACGCCGGGCGGCTCGCCGCCGCAGACACCTTCCGCACCGGGCTGCGGCGCCACGCCGAGGACCGGCCGGTGCACGGCGAATGCGGGGGCTACATGGCGCTGGGCGAGGCGCTGATCGATGCCGAGGGCGTGTCCCACCACATGGCCGGGCTGCTCGGGCTCGTCACCAGCTATGCCAAGCGGCGGATGCACCTGGGCTATCGCCGAGCGACCCTGCATGCGCCGATCGGCGGCATCGCCACGGGGACGGCGCTCACCGGCCACGAGTTCCACTATTCGACCATCCTCGAACAACCCGACGCGCCGCTCGCCGAGGTGTTCGACGCGCAGGGCGATCCGGTGGCGGAGGTCGGCTCGCATCGCGGCGGCGTGACCGGCAGCTTCTTCCACCTGATCGCGGCGCAATGACCGGGTTCGTTTCCTTCGTCGGTTCGGGCTCGGGCGATCCCGAGCTGCTGACGCTCAAGGGTGCCGCGCGGCTGAAGGCGGCCGATGTAGTGCTGTTCGACGACCTCTCCGCCAGCCCGCTGCTGGCCCACGCGCGACCGGGCGCAGACCTGGTCGCCGTGGGCAAGCGCGCCGGCCGGCCCTCGCCCGCGCAGAGCCACGTCTCGCGACTGCTCGTGGATCATGCAGCGACCGGCGCGCGCGTCGTGCGGCTGAAGTCGGGCGATGCCGGCATCTTCGGCCGGCTGGAGGAGGAGATCATCGCGCTGCGCGAGGCGGACATCGCTTTCGAGATCATCCCCGGCGTCAGCTCGGCGAGCGCCGCTGCGGCCGCCGCCGGCATCCCGCTCACCCGCCGGCTGAGCGCACGGCGGGTCCAGTTCGTCACCGGCCACGACGTCACCGGCACGCTGCCGGAAGCGCGCAACATGGCCGCGCTCGCCGATCCGGACGCCACCACGGTGGTGTTCATGCCCAAGCGGACCTTCCCCGCGCTTGCCGCCGACCTGCTCGCCCACGGCCTCTCCGGCGACACGCCGGCGCTGCTCGCCGAGAACGTCGGCGACCCCGACCAGCGGCTCACCCGCTCGACCGTCGCCGCGCTCGCCGAGACGCTGCAGGAGGGCATCTCCGACGCGCCCGCGCTGACCCTCTACGGGCCGCTGGCGCCGTGATCGACCTCCACCTCATCGGCATCGGCACCGGCAGTCCCGACCACCTCACCCGCGCCGCCGAAAAGGCGATGCACGCGGCGGACCTGATCCTGCTGCCGCGAAAACGCGCCGACACCGCGGCGCTGCTCGATCTTCGCCGCGCGCTTTGCGCCGAGGTGCTGGGCGATGGTGCTCGCGTGGTCGAGTTCGACCTGCCCGAGCGCGACCCGAACGCGCCGTACCTGACCGCGGTGCGCGACTGGCACGCGGCGATCGCCGCAGCCTGGGCGGAGGCGATCGCCACCCACCTGCCCGACGGCGGCCGGCTCGCGCTGCTCGTCTGGGGCGATCCGTCGCTCTACGACAGCACGCTGCGCATCGCCGACCGGCTGCGCTGCGAGGGCATGGCGCTGCGCGTCTCCGTGGTGCCGGGGATCACCAGCCTCCAGGCGCTGACCGCCGCCCATGCCATCCCGCTCAACACGCTTGCCGAGCCGGTGACGATCACCACAGGCCGCCGCCTGGCCGAGCGCGGCTGGCCGGCCGACGTCGACACGGTGGCGGTACTGCTCGACGGCGGCTGCGCGTTCGACACGCTGGCGCCGGAGAACATTCACATCTGGTGGGGCGCCTATCTCGGCATGCCGACCGAAGCGGTGATCGAAGGGCCATTGGCCGAGGTGGCGGAGACCATCCGCACTCGCCGCGCGGCGCTGCGCGCTGAGCATGGCTGGATCATGGACGTCTACCTGTTGCGCCGAACCGGGCCGCAGCCGTGAGCCCGCCCCGCTTCGACGCCGCCTTCGCCGACCAGCTCGAACTGCTGATGCGCTGGCGGCGAGACGTGCGCCATTTCCATACCGATCCGCTGCCCGACGGCACGATGGCGGAGTTGCTGGAGATCGCCGCCCTCGCGCCTTCCGTCGGCAATGCGCAGCCGTGGCGGTTCGTCCGCATCCGCTCGGCAGGGCTGCGCGCGCAGCTTGCCGAGCATGTCGACGCGCGCAGTGCCGAAGCGGCGGCAGCCTATCCGGAGGCGGAGCGCCGCGGGCGCTATGCCGGCCTGAAGCTCCACGGGCTGTGCGAGGCGCCCGAACTGCTCGCCGTCTTCTGCGACGAGGCGCCCGCGGCAGGCCACGGCCTCGGCCGCGCGACGATGCCGGAGACGCTGCGCTACTCGACGGTGATGGCGATCCACGCGCTGTGGCTGGCAGCCCGCGCGCGGGACATCGGCGTCGGCTGGGTTTCGATCCTGAACCCGCAGGCGGTTCGCCGGATGCTCGACGTGCCGGAGCACTGGTCGTTCGTCGCGCTGCTATGCATCGGCTATCCGGTCGAGGCCTCCGACGTGCCCGAGCTCGAACGCCGCGGCTGGCAAGCACGTGAACCGCTCGCGGATCGGCTGATCGACCGCTGACGCCCTCCCCGTCATCCTGACGGAAGTCAGGATCCATTGCCGCTGCCGTCAGAAGCGGAGTGGACGTCCGCGCCGTACGAGACCGTCGCGCGTCTGGATGCCAGCCTCCGCTGGCATGACGATTCTTACCGGCGCAACTCCTGCAGCCGCCACTGGCCGTGGAACGACAGGACCGTCCGCGATAGCGGGGCCACGTCGATGCGCAGCGTCGCTGCCACCGGCACGCCGAGCGCGCTCGCGATGGCCGCCCGGATCACCGCGGCATGGGTGATCGCCAGCACCGGGCGGTCCGCCGCGGCCACCTGCGCCATCCACGCCGACATGCGTGCCGCCACGGACTCCAGCCTCTCCCCGCCAGGGGCACCGCGCTCCGGTGCCGCCAGCCAAGCGATCAGCGCATCCGGGTCCTGCGCGTGCAGGTCCTCCAACGACCGCCCCGCCCACGCGCCGTGATCCAAGTCGCGCAACGCCGCTTCCTGCTCGGCGGCGAGCCCGAGCAGCGCCGCGGTCTCGACTGCCGCCCGCGCCGGGCTCGTCCAGGCCTGCCCCGCTATTTCCAGCTCCAGCGCCGCAATCTTGGCGCGGCCGCCGGCGTCGAGCCGCTCGTCGGAACGCGGGAAGCCGCCCCTGCGCGCGGACGCGGTCGCGCCGGCGCAGAGCAGGGTGAGACGAGTGGCCAAGGAACGCTTCTCCTGCTCGGTTGACGCGCGCGCCGCATCCCGCCACACGGGAGGCGAGCCGGGCGGGAAGCCGGTGCGATGCCGGCGCGGTCGCGCCACTGTGATCCGCAGTTCCTGCGGAAAGCCAGACTCCGCCCGAACCCCTCACCGCTTCCGGGCGCGTCTTCCCGGCAGGAGCATGCTGATGTCAACCGTCGCCGCCACCGACTTCGCCGATCCGTTCGTTCCCGTAGGGACCGCCCCCGGCATTCCGCTGGACGAGATCGCACCCTGGGCGACGCTCGCCGCGCTGATCGCCGTAATCCTGATCTATTTCGTCAGCACCGAACAGGGCGCCTATGCGCTGTTCGACGGCATGTATGTGCACGAGTTCGTCCACGACGGCCGGCACCTGCTGGGCTTCCCCTGCCACTAAGCGGGGCGTCCGACATGATGAAGCATCTGCTCTGGCGAGGCATGCTCGCCGGTGCGCTGGCGGCGCTCGTCGCCGCCACCTTCGCGCTGTGGTTCGCGGAGCCCGCCGTCGACGGCGCGATCGCGGTCGAGGCGCAGCATGCCGCACACGCCATGATGGGCGGCGAGGAGGAACTGGTCAGCCGCGCCACGCAGAAGGGCGCGGGCCTCTACACCGCGATGCTGCTCTACGGCAGCGCGATGGGCGGCCTCTTCGCGGTGGCGTTCGCCAGCCTCTACGGCCGCGTCGTCCGGATCGGCCCGCGCAGCCTCGCGCTGCTGCTCGCGGTGACGGCGTTCGTGGTGGTGTCCCTCGTGCCCGCCCTCAAATATCCGCCCACCCCGCCGGCGGTGGGGATGCCTGAGACGGTGCAGCTGCGCACCGCAGACTTCTTCGCGATGCTCGGCTATTCGGTGCTCGCCGCGGTCGCCGGGCTGTGGCTATACCGACGGCTACACGGGCGGCTGGTCGGGATCGACCGGGTGCTTGCGGCGATCGGCGGCTATCTCGTGCTGATCGTGCTGCTCCAGCTGTCGCTGCCGGCGGTCGACGAGGTGCCGGAGGATTTCCCGGCGACGCTGCTGTGGCAGTTCCGCCTGGGATCGCTCGGCGCGCAGGCGGTGTTCTGGGCGGCGGCGGGCATTGCGTTCGGCTGGCTCGCCGAGCGCCTGCTGCTCGGCGCCCATCGGAGCCGACCCGTTCGACACTGACGTCGCTGACATCATTGCCGAAAGATTTGACAAAAAGATTTATTTAATCGACCGTACCCGCATCGCGACGCCCGCGAGCCGAAAACGGCCGCTGCTGTCGCAGTCGATGCACCGTTTGAGGGGAAGGTCGCATGCGCATCCGGAACATCAGCAGCCTGCTCGCAACCGCGGCGATCCTCGTCGCCGGCTCCGGCCTGGCGGACGCGCAGTCGCGCAAGACCGGCGTCGATGAGGCCAATCCGCTGGTCGGCACCGCTCCGCTCGACCGCAAGGAGCTGATCGGCAATGCGCCGCCGCCGGGCGAGCCGCTCTACTCGGGCATCACCTCGCCGGGCGCGCGGCTGCCGCACAGCGCGGTCGAGGCGGCACCCGTCAACGTCAACGTCGAGCAGACCTACCCGACCGGCGTCGCCACCCCCTATTACTACACCAATCCGACGATGATCGGCTTCACCGGCGGCGGCGGCCCGACCTACGGCAGCCGCGCCCAGCCGATCGTGATGCCGATCGTCGGCGACTGGACGGTGCCGCCGGTCTATACCCAATCCTATTACGACAAGGCCAAGGAAGTCGCCGCGCCCGGCTACTATTCGGCCTATCTCGACAGCTTCCGAACGCGCGCGGAGCTGACCGCGACGCTGCGCACCAGCCTCATGCGTTTCACCTTCCCCGCCACCGATCGCGCGCACATCCTGGTCAACCTGCCGGGACGCGGCGGCCAGGTCGAGATCGTCGGCGACCGCATCGTCCGCGGCGTCGCTGCCAAGCGCGACGGCAACGATACCCGCGACGGCCGCTACTTCGTGGCGGAGTTCTCGAAGCCCTTCTCGGGCTATGGCAGCTTCCGCAAATCGCCGGGCGACAACCGCGGCTACGGCATCGGCGACAAGGACGTGCTGCCCGACACCCGCAGCGTCGAGGGGAGCTACGCCGGCAGCTATCTCGATTTCACCACCCGCGAGGGCGAGGCGGTGCTGGTGAAGATGGCCCACGGCACCAGCTACGCCGATGCCGAGCGGCGGCTGCGCGAGGAAAGTCCCGGCTGGGACTTCGAGCGGATTCGCGGAGACGCGCGCGCCGCCTGGGCGCAGTTGCTCGATCGCGTGCAGGTGACCGGCGGCACGCCCAAGCAGCGGATGCTGCTCTATTCGACGCTGTTCCAGTCCTTCGCCAGCCCGCGGCTGGTCGCGCGCAAGGGCGAAGCGTTCACCGACGCCAACGGCAAGGTCCAGACCGCGAGCTACGACCGCTACGGCCCGGTGCCCTTCTGGGACACCGGCCGCAACCAGATCGTCCTGCTCGAACTGCTCGAGCCGCAGGTGGTGCAGGACATCATGCGCTCCGAGCTCGACATGGCGCGTGAGCGCGGCTTCATGAACACCTCGTTCCACGGCGACAACGCCGTGTTCCTCTACCTGGGCGCGGCGCGGCGCGGCATTCCGTTCGACTATGCCGCCGCCTACGAATATCTCCGCAAGAACGCGACCGATCCCAAGGGGCCGCGCGGCTATCTCGCTGAATATCTGAAGAACGGCTGGATCTCCGACATCGTGCCGGAGGGGAACCCCAGCCCGCCCTATGCCGGCGGCAAGGCGGGCGTCGCGAAGACGCTCGAATATGCCTGGGACGACCATGCGCTCGCCGAATTTGCG
Source organism: Sphingomonas mangrovi (assembly GCF_047975845.1). NCBI lineage: Bacteria > Pseudomonadati > Pseudomonadota > Alphaproteobacteria > Sphingomonadales > Sphingomonadaceae > Sphingomonas > Sphingomonas mangrovi. The sequence goes on from NZ_JBIUCZ010000006.1 coordinate 48,292, forward strand.
CAGATGCTCGGCAAGCGCGAGGATGCGGCGATGTTCCGCAAGCGCGCCGCCAACTATCGCAACGTGTTCGATCGTTCGACCGGTTTCATGCGCGGGCGCACCGCCGATGGCAAATGGATCGCGCCGTTCGACCCGCAGGAGCCCTATTACAACTTCATGATGAAGGAAGCGTCCGGCTGGTCGACGCTGTGGCTGGTGCCGCAGGACGTGCAGGGCCTCATCGATCTGCTCGGCGGCCGCGACGCGTTCAACGCCAAGCTCGACCGCTTCTTCGCCACCCCGTACACGCCGACGGGGATCTGCCGCGACTGCACCGGCATGGTCGGCCAGTACGTCCACGGCAACCAGCCCGACCAGCACGCGCCGTTCCTCTACACGTGGAGCGGCCAGCCGTGGAAGACGCAGGCGCTCAGCCGCCGCATCCTCGAAACGCTCTACGGCAGCGACGCCGCGGGCTACGGCTACCCCGGCATGGACGATCAGGGCGCGACCTCATCCTGGTACGCGATGACGGCAATGGGCTTCTATCCCGTCGACCCGTCGAGCGACGTCTACATCGTCTCCAGCCCCGTGTTCGACACCATGAAGCTGGCGATGGGCAACGGCAAGACGCTGGAGATTGTCGCACGCAACAATTCGGCCAAGAACCTCTACATCCAGTCGGCGACGCTCAACGGCCGCCCGTGGAGCAAGGCCTGGTTCCGCCACGCCGACGTCAAGGATGGTGCTCGGCTGGTGCTGACGATGGGGCCGAAGCCTTCCGCCTGGGGCAGCGCCCCGGCCGACGCGCCGCCGTCGATGACCCCGGCTTCCTGATACCGCTGGCCCTGCTCCCCCCTGTCCAGCGGGAAATTGCCCCGGAAGATGACGCCATCTTCCGGGGTCTTTTTTGCCGGTCGCGCGCGTCAGTCGGCGACCGTCACTTCATAGCTCGTGCCGGTCTCGTCGAGCGGAAACACCGCGGCGCTGAACGCGCCCGCGACGTACAGCACCGTACCAGCCGACATCGCTTCCACGAACCGGCGATCGCGATCTTCGAGCCGTTCCCACGAACCGAGCCGCTCCAGATCGGCCCGCCGCATCATTTCCGCGGTCACGTCCTTGCACGGCTCCGCCCACAAGAGGCCATCGGCCTCGCGACCGGCGTAGGCGAAGTCGATCACGCACCCCGGGGTACCGTCCGCCATCCTGCGATCACGCTTCCCCAACACCTTCGATGTGGGATGGCGATCGGATGCGCGGGGCGCGGGCGCCGGCGCGCCGGTCGGACGGAGGTCGCGCAAGCCCTGATGCGGGCGGGGCGTCGCGGAGAGTGGCGTGGCGGCCAGGATCATCACCCCCGCCCTCACGACTGCCGATGCTATGGCACGACGGACTGAGCCATGTCGGGGACGGCACACGCAAGCGGCTGGCGATGGGAACGACATGGTTGGCTCCTCCAGATCGCTGCGATCGAACCCCGATCGGAAGCAGGATGCAAGCGCACCGTTCGTTCCCACGCCGCGGCAAGCCGAACGATCGGACTACGCGTCGATCTCATCCAGCGTACGCGGCTCGTGGACGGGACAGCCGTTGAACTTCGCGCGATAGCCTGCCGAGAAGCGATAGGGACTCTTGCGCGCGCGGTTGATGCCGCCGAGCGGCTGGTGCGCCGCCAGCCCGTGCCACGGCGCGAAGGAAAGCCTGTCCTCCTGCCGCTCGCTGTCGCCGTTGACCCAGGCGGATTGCGGTGCGACCTACAGCGTCGCGACAGTGCGATAGGGGCTCGCCGCCTCGTCCCATTCGACCGAGGCATCCTCGATCGGCATGGTGTCAATGTCGGTGCACAGCTGCACGCGCAGTTCCCAGGTGCCGCCCTGTTCGAGCAGCAGCGCGTTCATCGCCTCGCGGATCGCGTCGGGGCGGCCGGAGGCGTTGATCGTCTCGTCGGCGAAGCCCTTGATCGCTGACACCGGCACCAGCTGGAACTTGGCGATGTACGCGCCGTAGCGGAACGGCGTCTGGCTGTAATAGGTCGCGCCGAGCGGATGGAAGGGCTTGGCGCCGCCGAGCGTGCTCAGCGTCGCCGACTCCGCACCGACCGCTTCCAGCGCGGATTCGACGGTACGCAGCACACCCGACAGCAGCTTCTTGCCGCCCTCCGCCTTGTCCGTCGTGACGGCAAGCAGCTTCAGGTTGGCGAGGAACTTCTTGGCATCCGGCGCGGAGAAGGCGGGTGCGTTGACCAGGACGAAATCCTGGGTCGTGTCGCTCTCGCTGCCCGGCAGTCGTTCGCCTTCGACGCCCAGCACTTTCAACGCGACGCCGCGCGGCAGCCGCACCGAATCGTCGAGCAGGTCGCCGGCGTTGGTGGAGAAGCGCAGGATCGCCTCGTGCTCGCCCGGCGTCGCGAAGAGGCCCTGTGCCAGCTCGTCGGGCAGGCCGGAGGCGACGGTCAGCGTTCCGCGCGCGAGGCCATGCCCCTTGGCATGGACCGAGCGCACCGCATGGCCGTAATCCTGCGAGGTGGTGTCGAGGATCTTGCCGAACTGCTCCTCCAACCCGGCGATGGTCTCGGCCTCGTCGGGCTGCGGCTGCTCGACGGAAGGGGTGTAGCGAACCGGTGCCATGGTTTTTCCCTGAAATTGCAAGCGCCTGAACCAATCGCTTGCGGAACCGTTCCCCCAGCGCGAGGATCGTCGAAGGTTGCTGGCGAACGGCGGGAAGGTGGAACAACATGTCTAAGCAGCGATCGGACGAGCCCGAGATCGAACCGTTCACCGGCCCCGCCGGCGGCTGGGGATCGGTCCGCTCACTGGCCGAGGTGCTGCCGCGCGAGCGCGTCGCGCCCGACGCGCTGCGCCAGCTCGCCCGCCAGAACAAGCCCGACGGCTTCATGTGCGTGAGCTGCGCCTGGCCCAAGCCGGCGGACCATCATCCCGCCGAGTTCTGCGAGGAAGGCGCCAAGGCGACCGCCTGGGAACTCACGACGCTGCGCACCACGCCCGAGTTCTTCCGCGAGCACACGCTCACCGAGCTGCGCGGCTGGAAGGACTATGATCTCGAGCAGCACGGCCGGCTCACCCATCCGCTGCGCTACGACGCCGAAAGCGATCGCTACGTCGCGTGCAGCTGGGAAGAGGCGTTCGACGCGATCGGCGCCTCGCTGCGCCCGCTCGATCCAAAGTCGGTCGTCTTCTACTCCTCCGGCCGCGCCAGCCTGGAGGCGTCGTACCTCTATGCGCTGATGGCGCGGATGTACGGCAACCAGAACCTGCCCGACAGCTCCAACATGTGCCACGAGTCGACCTCGGTGGGGCTGAAGGCAGCGATCGGCGTGCCGGTCGGCACCACTCAGTTGCGCGACTTCGAGGAATGCGACTGCATCCTCTTCTTCGGGCAGAACGTGGGGTCGAACGCACCGCGCATGCTCCACGACCTGCGCAGCGCCCGCAAGCGCGGGGTCGAAATCCTCACCTTCAACCCGTTGAAGGAGCGCGGGCTCGAGCGCTTCACCGATCCGCAGAACCCGATCGAGATGGCGACCGGCGGCGAGACGCAGATCTCGACGCAATATCATCAGGTGAAAGCCGGCGGCGACATTGCCGCGATGATGGGAATCGCCAAGTTCCTGATCGAGTGGGACGACGCCGCGCTCTCCGTCGGCGACCCGCCGGTGCTCGACCACGCCTTTATCGCTCAGCATACCAAGGACTTCGAGAGCTTTGCTGATGCGGTCCGTGAAGCGAACTGGGCCGATATCGAGCGCGAGTCCGGCCTTGCCCGTACGGCGCTGGAAGAAACCGCGCGGGTCTATGCCCGATCGGAGGCGGTGCTCGGCATCTATGGCATGGGGCTCACCCAGCATGTGAAGGGCGTCGAGAACGTCCGCATGCTGGTGAACCTGCTGCTGATGCGCGGCAACATCGGCAAGCCGGGCGCCGGCCCGACGCCGGTGCGCGGCCACTCCAACGTCCAAGGCCAGCGCACCGTCGGTATCACCGAGAAGACCGAGCTGGCGCCGGTCGAGAAGCTCAAGGAGCTCTACGGTTTCGATCCGCCGACGGAAAAAGGCCTCGACACCATCGAGGCATGCCGCGGTGTGATCGACGGCTCGGTCCGTGCCTTCGTCGGACTGGGTGGCAACTTCCTGCGCGCCGCACCCGATACGGACGCGATGGAGGCGGCGTGGCCGCGGCTGGACCTCTCGGTCCAGATCGCGACCAAGCTCAACCGCAACCACCTGTTCCCCGGCAAGGTCACTTATCTGCTGCCCTGCCTCGGCCGGATCGAGGAGGACGTGCAGGCAAGCGGACCGCAGGCCGTGTCGGTCGAGGACTCGACCAGCTGCATCCACGGCTCGCGCGGCAAGGCCAAGCCCGCCAGCCCGCACCTCCTGTCCGAACCGCGCATCGTCGCGGAGATCGCCAAGCGGATCGCGCCGGCCAATCCGCGCGTCGACTGGGACGGCTGGATCGCCGATTATGCCGGCATCCGCGATGCGATCGAGGCGACCTATCCGGAGATGTTCCGCGACTTCAATGCGCGGCTGTTCACGCCGGGCGGCTTCTGGAAAGGTAACAAGGCCGCCGAGCGGATTTGGCAGACGCCGAGCGGCAGGGCCGAGTTCCTGGCGCCCGGCGAGTTGAACGCCACCGGCTTCGCCGACGCCGACGGGCGCTTCCGGCTGATGACGCTGCGCTCGAACGACCAGTTCAACACCACCATCTACGGCTATCACGATCGCTTTCGCGGGGTGAAGGGTACCCGCGATGTGCTGTTCATCAACCAGGCGGACATGGCCAAGGCCGGTGTCGAGGAAGGCCAGATCGTCGCGCTGGAAAGCGATGCCGGCGACGGCACGACCCGGCGGCGCGAGGGGCTGATCGTGACGCCCTACGACATCCCGCGCGGCTGCCTGGGCGCCTACTATCCGGAGGCCAACGTGCTGCTGCCGGTCGAGCATCATGCCGAGCAGAGCCACGTCCCTGCCGCCAAGTCGGTGCCGGTTCGGATCCGGCCCTGACCGCCGCGCCGGTTCTCCCCTTCGCGCGCGTCGGCAGAGACGGCGCGCGCGTGGACCTGACGCGGCCGATCGCGACCGAGCTGCCGGTGGCGATCGAGTGCAACGGCCTCGCCTACGCCGTGCTGATGGCGAGCCCGGACGACCTGCTCGACCTCGCCTACGGCTTCGCGCGAACCGAGCGGCTGATCGACACGGTCGACGACGTGCTCGACGCCGAAGCGCACCGCCTCGATCACGGCGCGCTCGTACGGGTCACGCTGTCGTCCCGCGTCGCCGGTCGCGTCGCCGACCGGGTGCGCCATCGCACCGCGGACTCGTCGTGCGGACTGTGCGGGGTCGAGAGCCTTGAACAGGCGATGCGGCCGCTGCCGCGGACGGCACCGCGTTGGCAGGGGGAGGATGCCGCGGTGTTCGCCGCCCTCGCCGCGCTCGACGTGGCGCAGCCGCTCGGCACCGCCACGCGCGCCGCGCACGCCGCGGCCGCCTGCACGGTGGCAGGCGCGATCCGGCTGGTGCGCGAGGATGTCGGCCGCCACAACGCCTTCGACAAGCTCATCGGCGCGATGCTGCGCGGCGGCCTCGGCTGGGACGAGGGCTTCGCGCTGCTGACCTCGCGCTGTTCCTACGAACTAGTGGAAAAGGCGGCGGTGTCGGCCTGTCCGATGCTCGCGACCATCTCGGCGCCGACGACGCTGGCGATCGACCGCGCCGCGCAGGCCGGGCTGGCGCTCCGCGTCCTCGTGCGTCCCGATGCGCTGCTCGCCGTGCTGCCCTACGGAGCCTGAGCCCGGCCCGTCAGGTCGCAGCGCAGGCCCGGTTCCGGCCGCCGTCCTTCGCCCGGTAGAGCGCGGCGTCGGCGGCGCGGACGAGATCGCCTTCCCCCTCGTCCTCGGGATCGACGGCGGCGACCCCGATGCTCACGCTCACCTTGCCGGTAGGATTGCCGCGATGCTCGACGCCTGCCGCCTCCACCCGCTCCAGCAGGGCGGCGGCGCACCGCATCGCGCCGTCGCGATCGGTGTCGGGCAGCAGGATGACGAACTCCTCTCCGCCGACGCGGGCGACCTGATCGGAGGCGCGCTTCGCGGTCTGGCGCATCGCATCGGCGATCCGCTTGAGCACCGCGTCGCCGGCGACATGGCCGTAGAGGTCGTTGAACGCCTTGAAGTGATCCGCGTCGACCATCAGCAGCGACAATGGCGCGCCGACCCGGCGCGCGCGGCGCCATTCGCGCGACAGCGCCTCGTCGAACGACCGGCGGTTGAGCAACCCCGTCAACCCGTCCACGGTCGCGCGCTCGAACAACTGCCGCTCCACGAGTTCGCGACGCAGCAGTTCGCGCTGGAACAGCATCGCCAGCAGCAGCATCGCCGCGCACAGCGCCAGCGTCGCGAGCAGCGGCGGGATCGCGCGGCGCCACCACGGCGACAGGATCTCGTCGGTCGAGATCGCGACATCGAGCAGCAGCGGCACGCCGCCCGGCCGAGCGAAGCTGTAGAGCCGCTGCTCGCCATCGACCGCGGACCGGCCGACGAAGCTGCCTTCTCTCTCGGCCTTCATCCGCTCGAAGGTAGGCGTGCCGCCGATGTTGCGGTTGGCGCCCGGCTTCAGCCCCGGCCTGCGCACGAGGATCGTCCCGTCGAGCGAGAACAGGTTGATCGCGCTCTTGGGCCCGATCACGACGTCGGCGATGCTCGGCTGCATCAGGTGGAGCGGCATCACGCCGGCAACGATCCCGGCGAACCTGCCGTCGTCGTCGACGACGCGCTTGGCCAGGACCAGGCTCTCCTCGCCCTCGCGGAATCGGCTCGTCAGCAGACGGCTGAGATAGGGCTTGCTGCTGCGCGCGGCGCGAAGGGTCTGGAAATAGGGCCGGTCGGCGAAATCGGCGCCCGCCGGCACGGTGCCGGTCGACTCCGCCAGCAGCTTGCCCTGCGCATCCAGGATGAAAAGGCGGTCGAGAAACGGCGAGGCACGCCCCTTGTTGAACAGGATCGTCCGCTGGATCGGCGCGGGATAGCTCCAGATACCGTCGATGCTCAGCGCGTTCGCCGTCGCCGTAACGGCCTGCTCGGCGAGGATCATGTTGGTGGCGACGTTGCGCGAGAGCGTGGCTACCAGGTTTTCCGACGATCGCGTGGCGGTCGCCCAGGCGTCCTGCCGCGCCTGCCACAGGCCCCAGCCGACCAGCAGGATCATCGACGCCGCGATCATGATCGACAGCGCGTTGAGCTTGCGGATCAGGCTCCTTCCGACATGCGAGCCCTCGGAAGTAGCGGCAGATGGAGACGCGGCCATTCCCCCCGACTAGCAGGTTCGATCAAAAACGCATCCCTGAAGACCGGCTATTCCGGCGCATAGGCGCGCAAGAAAATCTCGGTCGCGTTGTGCGCCTCGGCTTCGACCTCCGCTGCGGTGGCGTCCGGGCCGCCCCACAGGATGCGCTGCTGCAGTCCCATGCAGAGGTAGGTCAGCACCTGCGCCGCGGCGAGCGGGTCACCGCGACGGAGCTGCCCGGCCGCCATCGCGCCCGTGAAGAAGTCGGCGAGCAGCTGCCGGGTGCGCTGCGGCACGCGCGCGAAGATCGCACCGACCTCGGGCGAGCGCCCCGCTTCCGCGGCGACCAGCCGGTGGAGCTGGCACGCCTCACGCGACACGATCTTCGTCAGGAACCCGCGCGCGAACGCCAGCACCGTCGCGCGAACGTCCGACGACGGCCGCAGCAGGTCGGCGACCTGCCGACGATAGGCGCTGGTCGCCTCGTCCACCACCGCTTCGAACAGTGCTTCCTTGGAGCGGAAGTAGCGCCACAGCGTCGCCTTGGACCCGCCCAGCTCGGCAGCGATCGCCGACATGGAGGTGCCGGCATAGCCGTGTTCCAGGAAGGAGCGCTGCGCGATCGCCAGGATCGCCTGCTGGCGGTCCTGCTTGCGCGCCTCGCGCTTGCCGCAGGGCTTGTCGGTCTCCGTTTGCATAACCGTACTATAGAGTACGCTTTTGTGTTGACAAGGCGCCGGCGCGCGCCCATCTGGCGCACCGTACCAATCAGTACGGTATTTATTTCCATGACCGGATTTTCCTTTCGGCCGTTGCTGCTCGCCGCTGCGGCCGGTGTCGTTCCGCTGGCCGCCTGTGCGCCGGTGCCGCAGCTCGGCGCCCGGCCCGAGGTGCGTGCTGCCGACGCCTATGATGCCGACCGCAGCCTGGCCCCCGCATCTGCCGCCACCGCCTGGCCCGCCGCCGACTGGTGGAGTGCCTATGGCGACCCGCAGCTCGACGCGCTGATCGCCGAAGGCCTTGCCGACTCACCCGATGTCGCTTCCGCGGCGGCACGGCTGCGTTCGGCCGAAGCTTATGCAGAACAGGTCGGCGCCGCGCGGCTGCCGTCGGTGGCGATCGACGGCAACGCCACCGAGACCAAGCAGAGCTACAACAACGGCATCCCCGCCGACTTCGTGCCGCACGGCTGGAACGACACCGGCACGATCAACGCGAATCTGGGCTTCGACCTCGACCTGTGGGGCCGCAATCGCGCCGCGCTGGCGGCGGCGACATCCGAGGCGCAGGCCTCACGGATCGACGTCGCGCAGGCGCGGCTGGTGCTGTCGACCAATATCGCCGCCGCCTATGCCGACCTCGCCCGCTTCGCCGCCGAGCGCGCGGTGCAGGTTCGCGAGCTGGCGGTACGCTCGCAGACCCAGCGGCTGGTCGCCGATCGCGTGACCAACGGCCTCGACACCCGCGCCGAGCTCAAGCAGGCCGACGCCACCCTGCCGGCGGTGCGCGCGCAGATCGCCGCCACCGACGAGGCGATCGGCCTCACCCGCAACCGGCTCGCCGCGCTGCTCGGCAAGGGGCCCGACCGCGGCCTCGCCATCGTGCTGCCGGCCTTGCCGGACGCGACCGGCGGGCTTCCCGTCGGCGTCACCACCGACCTGATCGGCCGCCGCCCCGATATCGCCGCCAGCCGCGCGCGGGTCGAGGCGAGCGCCAGCCGCATCAAGGTCGCGCGCGCCGATTTCTACCCGGCACTCAGCCTCAGCGCGCTGGTGGGCTTCCAGTCGCTGGGGCTCGACAACCTGTTCAAGAGCGGATCGACCTACGGCCATGTCGGCCCGGCGTTCAGCCTGCCGATCTTTCGCGGCGGGCAGCTGTCCGGCCAGTACAAGGGCGCCCGCGCCGAGTACGACCAGGCGGTCGCCAGCTACGACGGCAGCGTCGCCAACGCCTATCGCGAGGTCGCCGACGCGGTGACCAGCCAGCGCGCGCTGGTCAATCGCCTGTCCGAAAGCCGCCAGGCGCTCGACGCCTCCGAACAGGCCTATTCACTGGCCCGCCAGCGCTACGAGGGGGGGCTCTCCACCTTCCTCGACGTGCTTACCGCCGAGGACCGCGTGCTGCAGAACCGCAGCACCGTCGCCGATCTGGAGGCGCGCGCCTTTGCGCTCGACGTCCAGCTGATCCGCGCGCTGGGCGGCGGCTTTTCGACCAACACCGCGGCGCAGGCCGCACGCAAGGACACGACGCATGGCTGACGCCGCCCTCCCCAACCAGCCCGCCGTCGAGGCGAGCGCCCCGCCCAAGAAGCGGCGCAAGAAGCTGCTGGGCATCATCGCGGTGGTCGTGCTGGTCGCAGCACTCGCCTACGCCGCCTATTACCTGCTCGTCGCGCGATACTATGTCAGCACCGACAACGCCTATGTCGGCGCGGACACCGCCAGCGTGACCCCGATGCTCGCCGCGCAGGTGAACAGCGTCGAGGTCGCCGACACCCAGACCGTGCGCAAGGGCACCGTCCTGGTCCGGCTGGACGACAGCGACGCGCGCATCGCGGTGTCGCAGGCGGAGGCCGATCTCGCCCGCGCCCGCCGCCAGTATGGCCAGACCTCGGCGACCAGCACCGCGCTCGCGGCGCAGGTGAAGGCCCGCGACGCCGACATCTCCCGCGCCCGCGCCCAGCTCGCCTCGGCACAGGCCGATTACGAACGCGCCCGCGTCGACCTCGCCCGCCGCCAGAAGCTCGCCCCCAACGGCGCGGTTTCGGGCGAGGAACTGAGCAGCGCGACCAACGCCTTTGCGACGGCGCGGGCCAACCTGGAACTGGCCCGCGCCGGCGTCGCCCAGGCGAGCTCGACCCGCGGCGCCGCTACGGGCGAACTCGCCGCCAACAACGCGCTGATCAACGGCACCACCGCCTCGACGGCGCCGGAAGTGCTCGCCGCCCAGGCGAAGCTCGCCCAGGCCAAGCTCGACCTCGAGCGGACCGTCATCCGCGCGCCGATCGACGGCGTCATCACCCGCCGCAACGTCCAGGTCGGCCAGCGCGTCGCACCGGGGACCGCGCTGATGCTGATCGTGCCGCTCGACCAGCTCTACGTCGACGCCAACTTCAAGGAAGGCCAGCTCGAACGGGTCCAGGTCGGCCAGCCGGTGACGCTCACCTCCGACCTCTACGGCGGCGGCGTCGAATATCACGGCAAGGTGGTCGGCTTCTCCGGCGGCACCGGATCGTCGTTCGCGCTGATCCCGGCGCAGAACGCCACCGGCAACTGGATCAAGGTGGTCCAGCGGCTGCCGGTGCGCGTCGCGCTCGATCCGAAGGAACTTCGCGCCCACCCGCTGCGCGTCGGCCTGTCGATGGACGCCGAGATCGACCTTCGGGCGCACTGAGGACCGCCATGAACGCCAAGGCCGAGGCGCCCACGCCGCTTACCGGCGTGTCGCAGCTGCTCGCGGGGCTCGTCCTCGCGCTCACCAACTTCATGGTGGTGCTCGACACCACCATCGCCAACGTCTCGGTGCCGCACATCTCCGGCAGCCTCGCGATCTCGGGCAGCCAGGGAACGTGGATCATCACCTCCTACGCGGTGGCGGAGGCGGTGTGCGTGCCGCTCACCGGCTGGCTCGCCGGGCGCTTCGGCACGGTGCGGGTGTTCACCGTCGGCATGATCGGCTTCGGCCTGTTCTCGGTGCTGTGCGGCCTGTCGACCTCGCTCGGCATGCTGGTCGCGTGCCGGATCGGCCAGGGGCTGTGCGGCGGGCCGCTGATGCCGCTGTCGCAGACGCTGCTGATGCGCATCTTCCGTCCGGACCAGCGCGCGCAGGCGATGGGCGCCTGGTCGATGACCACGGTGGTCGCGCCGATCCTGGGGCCGATCCTGGGCGGCACGATCAGCGACAGCTGGTCGTGGCACTGGATCTTCTTCATCAACATCCCCGTCGCCGCGGGCTGCGCGTTCGGGGCGATGCGGCTGCTGCGCAAGGCCGAGACGCCGACCCAGCCGCTGCGCGTCGACCGGGTCGGTCTGATGCTGATGCTGCTGTGGATCGCGGCGCTCCAGATCATGCTCGATCTCGGCCGCGAGCACGACTGGTTCAACGATCCCGTCATCGTCGCGCTGGCGGTGATCGCCGCCATTGCGTTCGTGGTGTTCCTCGCCTGGGAAGCGACCGAGGCGGAGCCGATCGTCAACCTGCGCGTGTTCCGGCACCGGGGGTTCACCGTGGCGGTCACATCGCTGTTCTTCGCGTTCGGGACGTTCTTCGCCGCGGCCGTCATCATCCCGCAATGGCTGCAGCTCAGCCTCGGCTATACCGCGACCTACGCGGGCTATGCGACGGCGTTCAACGGCGTGGCGGCAGTGGTGATGTCGCCGATCGTCGCCAAGCTCTCGACCAAATACGACTCCCGCGGGCTGGTGTGCTTCGGCATCGTCTGGCTTGGCCTCACCACGCTGCTGCGCTCGCAGTGGAACAGCGAAGCCGATTTCTGGACGCTCGCGCTACCGCAGCTGCTCCAGGGGTTCGGCATGCCGTTCTTCTTCGTGCCGCTGATGACGCTGGCGCTGAGTTCGGTCGATCCGCAGGAGACCGCGGCCGCAGCCGGCCTGATGAGCTTCCTGCGGACGATGGCGGGCGCCATCGGCACCTCGGTGGTCACCACCATGTGGGACGACAGCGCGCGGGTGGCGCGCAGCGAGATCGTCGGCCGGCTCAACGACGAGCACACGATCGCGGTGCTCGGCGCGCAGGGCATGCCGCTCGACCAGATCCGCGCCATCGTCGCGCAGCTGGTGGACAAGGAGAGCATGGCGCTGGCGACCACGCACATCTTCCTGCTCTCCGCCTTCGCCTTCTTCGCCGCGGCGACGATCATCTGGCTGGCCCCGCGCCCGAAGCGGGCGGCAGGACCCGGCGCCGCACACTAGCGCGGCGAGCAGGGGAAAGCCGGTGGCGGGCGAAGTGCCCGCCGTCGGCTCACGCCATCCGGAAGTCGAGCGAGGGCAGCCCCTCGATCGCGGCAGCCACGGCGTCGCCCCGGTCGAGACGGCCGACACCCGAGGGGGTGCCGGTGAAGATCAGGTCGCCCGGTTCGAGCCGGACGTAGCGCGACAGGACCGCGACGATCTCGACCGGCGACCAGATCATGTCGGCCAGCACGCCCGACTGGCGGCGCACGCCGTTCACGTCGAGCGTGATCGCCGCCGCGACCGGCGGCCGCCCGCGGCGGATCGGCGCCACCGGTGCCGAGCGGTCGAAGCCCTTCGCCAGGTCCCACGGCCGCCCGGCCTTCTTCGCCACCGCCTGGAGATCGCGGCGGGTGAGGTCGACGCCTACCGCGCAGCCGAAGATCAGCCGCCCGGCCTCGGCAGGATCGACGTCGGTCCCGCCCTCACCCAGCGCCAGCACCAGCTCGACCTCGTGATGAAGGTCCTGCGTCCGGCTCGGGAACGGGAGCACGCTGCCGCTCGCCACGACCGCGTCGGCCGGCTTGGAGAAGAAGAACGGCTCCTGCCGATCGGGATCGCCGCCCATCTCGCGGGTGTGCTCGGCATAGTTCTGGCCGACGCAGTAGATTCGGCGCACCGGAAACCGATCGCTGCTGTCGTGGATGGCGAGGGTCGGGACGCGAACGATGGGCAGGGTCATGCCCGCAGGCTAGGCGTCATCCCGCCTGCTGGCCAGAGGCCGGCGGTGCCGGCAGCTCGCGTCCGATCGGGTAGAGCAGATGGCGCGCGTCGCGATAGGGGGAGCGGTCGACGAACCAGGCGAGCCGCGCCGCCCCGTCCGCGGCGAACTCCGGTTCGGCCGCGAGCTTCGCTTCGAACGCCGCGCGCAGCGCCGGATCGCGCGCCAGCATCGCCTCCGCCATCGGGGCGCTGGCGAACCGTTCGATCCCGCCGCCCTTCTGGAGCATGCCGGGGAAGAACCCCCAGGCGAGGAACGAGTCCGGCGCCTCCGCCTCCAGCAGCGCCGCGGCGAGCAGCCCCTTGGGCTGATCGTAGGGCACGCGTACCGAGCCCGCGGGCAGCGTCTCGCGGCGCCGTTCGTGGGTGAAGCTGCCGGCGACCATCACCCGCTGCTCGCTCGCCGGACCGAGCGTCGGCTCCGCCAGCCGCACCATATCGAGGTCGAGGGTGCGCGGCGCGGCGATCCGTTCGTAGCGAATGCCGTGGAGGTCCAGCCGGGCGATCACCTCGCTCGCGCTGGCGGGAACCCACCACGCCTGCGGCAGGGTGACGCTCGCCACCGGCTTCTGGCCGATGATCGGCAGCTTCAGCGGCTGGGGCCTTGCGACGTAGCGCACCTCCTCCTCGCCCGACGCCGCCGAGCGATAGCGTTCCAGCGCCATGCCGGCGAACGGCACCCATGCCTGCGGCCGCTCGTCGCGCTCCCAGCGCACCGCCAGCGTCTGCGGTCTGGCGGCGCGATCGGCGTCGATCGCCGCGCGCAACGCGACGGCATCGCGGCCGGCGTGACGCAGCGCCCCTTCCATCATCGCATAGGCGCCGAGCACGCGCTGGCGGTAGGGTTTGAGGCAGTGCATCTCGACCAGCACCGTCGGGATGCGCGCGAAATCGCCGTAGCCGGTCGAGTAGCGTGGTCCCTCCGCGGCGACGCGCAGCCCCTTGCTCAGGTCGCGCTCGTCGATCGCGCTGGGGTAGAAGTGCGGGTTGTGCCCCATCCGCTTCACGAACGCGTCGACGCCGGGGGTGAAGGAGGTGTTGAGCCAGCGGGTGATCGCCGGCGACTGCACATGCCGGCCCCAGCCCGCGAACGTGTAGGTCACGTCGTAGCCGTGGTCGAACCCGTCCGAGACGTGCATGTCGATGTAGAGCACCGGATCCAGCCGGTTGAGCAGCCGCAGCATCGCCTGCGTCTCCGGCGCATCGGCCTTGGCATAGTCGCGGTTGAGGTTGATGTTCTGCGCGGTCGATCGGCTGCCGGGATTGTTCGGTCCGCGCTGGTTTGGGCGATTGTAGGGGCTCGGGCGCTCGTGCCCGTCGGCGTTGTAGATCGGCACGAATACCAGATCGACGGTGTCGAGCAGCTCGGCCTTGCCGCGCAAAGCGATGTCGCGCAGCAGCATCAGCCCGGCATCCTTGCCGTCGATCTCGCCCGAATGGATGCCGGCCTGGATCAGCACCACCGGCTTGGCCGCGCCACCTTTTCCCGCGCGGACGTAATAGAGGTCCCGCCCCTCCGGCGTGGTGCCGAAGCTCTCGAGTGTCAGCAGCGGCGAGGCGGCGACCAGCCGCTCCAGATAGGCGCGCGTCTCGGCATAGCTCGGCGTCTCGGCGAACTCCGTGCGTTCGGCCGGGGTGATCCACGGATCGCCGGGTTTGGCGATCCACGCCTCGCTCGCCCCCGACCACGCGAGGGTCGGCGGCAGCGGTGCGCGCTGTTGGGCAAGCGCGGCGGGCGCAGCGAGGGTGGCCAGCAGGCCGGCGGCGAGGCGAAACGTCACGTAAGGCTCCTTGTCAGGCGTGGCTGGCGCCGCGGATGCGCGCGATGCGGCGGCCGCCGAGCCCGAGCAGCAGCCCGGCGGAGACGAGCAGCGCCAATAGCGACGCGAGCGGCGTCGAGCCCGTCGGCGCGCGCGGGGCATACTCCGGCATGCGATCGAAATCGGCGCGGGTGAACGGCCGGTCGCTGAACATGTACGGATAGAAGAACCGCCGCAGCCGATCGTGGAAGGCGGCGATGCTGTCCTGATACGCCAGCTGGCCGAACTGGTCGGTGTCGGCGATCCGGTGCAGCACGCCCTGCGCGGCGACCCCGGGCAGCAGATAGCCGACGCGCGCGCTCCAGCGCTCGCGCGCGATCAGGCTGGCGCGATAGGCGGCGACGTCGTTCGCGACCGCCTCGTCGCCGACCTGATGCATCGCGAAATACCATTTCCAGTGGAAGCGGCCTGCGAAGCGCTCCTGGCCGCGCCATTCGGGATGATGGACGAAGAAGCGCGCGAACGTCTCCGCCTTGGGTGCATCCCAGCCGTGGTGGACGACCTCGCGCTGCGCCAGCGTCAGGTCGATGCCCTTGGCGGTCGGGATCGCCCGCGCGATCGCCGCATTGGCGAGCGTCGGCAACACCAGCGTCAGCAGGATCCAGCAGCCGATCAGCGACGCCGCCGCGGTGGCGGAGGCGCGCACCACGCTGCCGACCAGCAGCGCGACGCCGAACCAGAAGCCGAGGTAGAGCGCGGCGACCAGCAACATCGCCGCCGCGCCATCGATCGGCGCCGCAGTGAGCAGCGCGCCGACGCCGAACGGCAGCGCGACCGCGGCGAGCACCAGTGCGTAGCGCAGCCCGATCCGTCGCCGCCACAGCCCGCGGCCGGGCATCGACAGCAGCAGCCGCAATCGCCCGCCCTCGCGCTCGCCGGTGACGAGGTCGTGGGTGAGCGCGATCACGATCAGCGGCGCGAGATAGACGAGCACGAACGCCCAGTCGAACACGCCGGGCAGCGCCAGCTCGGCATTGATCGCCTCCGCGTCGTAGAGCTGCTGCTGCAGCCCGAGCGCGCGGACGCGCAGCACGAACGGCTGGATGTCGCGCTGGCCGATCGCGGCGAAGGCGAGCGGCGGCGGCGCGTCGTGGGTCAGCAGGAAGCTGTAATAGGCGGCATAGCCTGCGTCGCCATCCGGCTTGCCGTGGGTGGCGGCGACGGCGGCGAAGTCGCGCTGCTGCTCGGCGGCGACGCGGGCGATCGTCGCCTCCTGCCGCGCAACCTGCGCGATGCCCGACCAGACGGCGAGCGAGGCGAGCAGGACCAGCAGCGCGAGCGAGACGACGCCCAGCCGCGAGCGCAGGATCAGGCGGAGTTCGGCATAAAGGCGGCTCATCGTGCGATCCCCCCGATGCGGCGCGCGGCAACAGTGGCGAGCAGCCCCAGCCCCGCCAGCCAGCCGAGCAGTACCGCCAGGCTCCAGCCGATCGTGCCCCGTTCGGCGGTGAGCGGATCGTACGGCCGGTAGGCGAAGCGCGGCACCCGCTTCCAGTTCTCGGCCGACACGCGCGGGTCCTCGCCGCCGATGTGCGGGATCAGTTCGGCCTGCATCCGGTTCAGCGTCTGGACGAAGCGGTAGCGAAAGCCTTCCGCCTGATCGAGGAAGTCGAAGTGCGCGGCGAGGTCGCTGGCGGTCAGCGCCATCGACAGCTGGCGGATCGCGATCAGCGGGCTCGCCGCGGCGAAGGCGTGGACGAAGCGGTTCTGCGTCGCCTCGCGCGCGGAGGTCTCGGCGGCGGCACGCGCATAGAGGCCGGTGGTCAGCCGCTCCCCTTCCATCCCGACCAGCCCGGCATATTGCACCGGCAGGTCCTCGACCCGCGCCACGCCGTAGCGCGCGAGCGTGCGTGCCTTGAAGTCGTTGAAATAGGGATCGTCGGGATCGTGGCTGTCGCCGATCTCGGCGAGATCGCGGTGCAGCGCGACTTCCGTCTCGATCCGCGTCGGCAGCGTCGCGCGCGCCGCCGCCACTTCGGGCAACGCCCGCGGCAGCAGGATCACCCCGACCATCCACAGCCCGATCAGCACCGCCAATGCGTCGCGCGAGCGGGTCGCAAGCGCCGAGACCAGCACCGCGAGCAGCGCCCACAGCAGCAGCCAGCCGGCATAGCCGAGTATCAGCAGCAGCGTCGCCCCCCAGCCGGCGGCGCCAGTCAGCGCGAAGCCGATCAGCACCGCGAATGCCGGCGCGCCCACCGCCAGCGCCACGGCGCCATGCCCGAGCAGCTTGCCCGCGAGCAGCGTCCGCCCGCCGATCCCCTGTGCCAGCAACAGCCGCAGCGTACCCCGCTCGCGCTCCCGCGCGACGCTGGTGAAGGCGAGGAAGATCAGCAGCAGCGGCGCCAGCGTCTGGAGCACGAACGCCGGGGTGAGCTGGCCGAAGCGCAGCAGCAGCGACGATTGGCGCGCCTCGGCGAAATTGGCGCTGTTCTGCCGGTGGCCCTCTAGGAAGATGGTGTTGCCGGTGTAGCTGTCGACCCCCGCGTCGAAGAAGGCGAGCGGCGCGATTGGGCGGAACACGAACTGGCCGTAGTGGACCATGCGGTGGGGATGGCGATCGGGCTGGCGATCGAACTCGGCATCGGCGCTCGCCTGGTAGCGCGTGCGATCCGCCTCCAGCCGGGCGCGACGTTCGAGGCTGACGACGCTCGCCACCAGCACGAGGGCGACGAGCAGCGCGGTTGCGATCACGCCGGCGCGGTTGCGCAGCAGCGCGCGCCACTCCTCTCGTGCGATGCGGACCGTCGGGCTCATGCGGGCACCTGCGGGTGGGCGTAGCGGGCGTGCAATGCGTTGAGATCGAAGCGCGTCTCGCCGCCGGCGGCGACGCGCTCCTCCTCGATTCGGCCGCCCGCGAGGAAGCCGATACGATCGGCGACGTCGACTGCGCTCAGCAGGTCGTGGGTCACCATCAGGATCGCCACGTCGCGCGATCGCGCCGTGGCGAGCAGGCGGTTGAACTCCAGCGTCGCCTGCGGATCGAGCCCGGAAGTCGGTTCGTCGAGCAGCAGCACCGGCACGTGGCGGGCGAGCGCCAGCGCGATGGCGACCTTCTGCCGCATGCCCTTGGAAAAGCCGCCGACGCGCTTGTCCCAAGCGTGGCGCGGCAGCCCCACCGCGTCGAGTGCGGGATCGATCACGGCGTCGCGTCCGCGCGCCGCATCGGCGAGCGCGAGGAAATAGTCGACGTTCTCGCGCGCGGTCAGATGCTCGTAGAGCGCAACGCTCTCGGGCACATAGGCGAGCAGCGCCCGCGCCGCCGCCGGCTGCGCGACAGGGTCGACCCCGCAGATCCGTACCGTCCCTGCCGACGGCGCGAGAAAGCCGAGCAGCGCGTTGAGCGTCGTCGACTTGCCTGCGCCGTTGCCACCCAGCAGCGCGTAGATCTCGCCGCGTGCGACGGTCAGGTCGAGGTCGCGCAGCACCAGCCGGTCACCATAGCTGTGGCGGACGCCGCGGATCGCGATCGCGGGTTCGGATGCAGGGGTCGTGTCGGTCAACTTCTCGGCCTCGCCTTTTCGATCTTGCGTTGCAGCAACTCGCCTCTATGAGACGGTGTAACGTGACGCAACCCCGCAGCGGGAAGCGGTACATCAGCGACATGGGGGGAAAAATGCGCATCTTTCGGACGGTGAAGCGGTCGGGCGTCATCTGGGGCTCGGCATCGGCGATGGCCCTGTCCGCCGGGCTGGTGCCGGCCGCCGCCCAAGAGGCCCGGTCCGAGGAGCCGGCGCAGGCGAGCGATCACGAACATGCCAGCGTCGACGAAATCGTCGTGCTCGGCCGCCGCCGGGTGGATCGCGTCAACGGCTCCGACGTGGTGACGGAGCGCATGTCGCAGGCCAGCATCGCGCTCGATCGCGCGATCCTGGACGACTATGGCGTCCGCCGCCTGTCCGACGCGCTCGAACTCGTCAGCGGCATCTCGCAGCAGAACAACCTGGGCGGCCTGCGCGACAACTACGCGATCCGCGGCTTCCTCGGCACGCCCGATACCGGCGCCGAATATTTCGTCGACGGCTTCCTCGCCAACCGCGGCTTCGGCCCGCCGCGCGATCCGGCCAACGTCGAACGCATCGAGGTGCTGAAGGGCCCGGTCGGCGCGGTGTTCGGCTCGGTCGATCCGGCGGGCGTCGTCAACGTCGTCACCAAGAAACCGCAATTTCGCACCGGCGGCAGCGTCACCGCAAGCGCCGGGTCGTTCGACACCTACCGGCTGGAGGGCGACGTGGAATCGCTGCTCGACCCGAGCTTCTCGGTTCGTCTGGTCGGTGCGATCGAGAACAGCGACGGCTTCCGCGACTATGTCGACCTGCGCCGTCGCCTGTTCGCGCCCTCGGCCAGCTGGCGGCCGGCGGAGGGCACGACGCTGACCTATCAGGGCGAGTATATCGAGTATCGCTCGCCGTTCGACCGCGGCATCCCCGCGATCGACGGCGATGCCGAGGCGGTGCCGCGCGACCGCTTCCTGGGGGAGCCAGGAGACGGCCGCGTCGCCTCGACCAACTGGCGCCACGAACTGACGCTCGAACAGGCGCTGGGCGGCGGCTGGTCGCTGGTCGGCGGCGGCGCCTATCGCGACGCCAGCATCTACGGCTATTCGAGCGAGGCTTCGACGCTGCTGCCCGACGCGACGCTGCGCCGCCAGCGCCGCCAGCGCGACTGGAACCTCACCGACTGGTCGGCACGCGTGGAGGTGCGCGGCACCGTCGAGGCGTTCGGCACCCACCGCCCGAGCCTGGGTGCCACCTTCTACGACCTCGACTTCGACACCTATCAGACGCGCTTTCGCCCGACCGCGGCCGAGCCCTACCCGATCGACGTGTTCGATCCGGTCTACGGCGGCAGCGCCGGCCCGCTCCTGCCGTTCACCGTCACCAACGAGCAGCGCAAGGCGGTCGCGCTCTACGCGCAGGACATGTGGGAGGCGACCGATACGCTGAGCGTCGTCGGCGGCGTCCGCTACGAGCACCTCCAGCAGCGCATCGACAATCTGCGCACCGGCCAGCTCAGCCGGTTGAAGCGCGATCCGGTCGAGTTCCGCGCCGGCATCCGCTACCGGCCCGACCCGCGCTTCGCCTTCCACGCCAACTGGGGCGAAGGCTTCCGAGCCAACTCGAGCGTCGGTCGTGAGGGCAACGCCTTCGCACCGGAAACGGGCAACGGCTATGAGGTGGGCGCCAAGCTGGTGCTGCCCGCCTTCCGTGCCGGCGTGAGCTGGTTCAGCGTCTCGAAGCGCAACATCCTCGCGACCGACCCGGTCGACGCCAATTTTCTCGCCACCGTCGGGCGCATCCGCTCGCGCGGTGTCGAGTTCGATGGCGAGGTCGACCTGGCGCCCGGCGTGCGGCTGATCGGCAACTACGCCTATACCGATGCCGAGGCGCGCGATCCCGCCTTCGCCAGCGCCGACGTGCTCAACGTGCCGCGCCATTCGGGCACGCTGCAGCTGTTCGCGACGCTGCCGGTCGCCGGTCGCGACCTCGATCTCAGCGCCGGCGGAACCTATGTCGGCCCGCGTGCGGCCGCGCTCGACGGCGGCAACCTGCGGCTCGACGGCTATTTCAAGGCGAAGGCGAGCGCCGCCTACCCGCTCACCGATCGGCTCACCGCCCGCATCGAAGTCGACAATCTGCTCGACCAGACCTACGCGCAGAGCAGCTACAGCGCCTTGTGGATCTATCCGGGCGCGCCGCGGTCGGTGCTGGGATCGCTGACGATGCGCTTCTAGGCGACGTCCTCGGCGGCGGAGCCCTCTCCGGCCGAGGCGTCGGCGGGCGGGGTCGCGGGGACGAGCAGCGTCTCCAGCTCCGCCCGCACCGCGGCGGCCCGCTCGGCGGCGTCGAGCGTCAGGCCACCCTGATCCCACTCGATCCGCGCATCGCCGTAGGCCAGCGTCGCGTCGCGCGCGACGTGCAGGTTGAGCTGGCGGCGGTCGCCGCTCTGACGCTCGGCGATCAGCCGCTGCAGTTCCTCGCCAAGCGCCGGGTGGACGCGCACGACGATGTCCTGCCCGCGCGCGACCTGCTTGAGCACGCGGCCGATCGCCTCGTCGATCGCGAGCCCCGGCGCCTGCTCCAGCGCACGTCCGGCGAGCACGTCGGCAGCGGCCAGCGCCACCTCCGCCGCTTCGCCGGTCACCGTCGCGGTGATCTCCTCGATCCGCTCGTCGGTGAGCTCGATCGAGCATTGCAGCGCGTCGACGGCCGCGAGCAACGCGGCCTGCTGCTCGCCGCGCGCCTGGTTCAGGCCCGCCTCGAAGCCATCGGCACGCGCCAGCGTCACCAGCGCCTCGTTCTCGGCGCGTAGCTGCGCCATCTCGGCCTCGAGCGTGTCGATGCGATATTGCAGATCCTCGGGGCGCGGCGCCGTGGCGGCGACCGCGGGCATCGCGAACACGCGGTCGAAGGCGAAGGGTCGGACCTGGAAGCTGGCGTCGATCATCGTCGGATCACAGGATCATGGCGTCGTCGCTGCGCGGATCGACGAGCATGATCTCGCCCGCATCTGCCAGCTGCTTGGCGAGCCGCACCAGCGCGCTCTGCGCCTCCTCGCAATCGCGCGCACGCACCGGCCCCATCGAGGCCATGTCGTCGCGCATCAGCTTGGCCGAACGCTCGGTCATGGTGCCGAAGAACAGCTGCTTGAGCTCGTCCGGCGCGCCCTTGAGCGCCAGCGCCATCTCGCGCTTGTCGGCACGGCGCACGATCACCCCGACCGCGGACGGCAGCAGCGTGGCGAGATCCTCGAAGGTGAACATCAGCGAGCGGATGCGCTCGGCCGAGTCCGGTGCGCGGTCGTCGAGTGCGTTGAGCATCGCTTCCTCGGTGGAGCGGTCCATCGCGTTGAACACCTCGGCCATCGCCTCGTGCGGGTCGCGGCGCTGCGACCGCGACAGGTTGCTCATGAACTCCGTCTTGAGCGTCTGCTCGATCTGGGTGAGCACTTCCTTCTGCACCGTGTCCATCCGCAGCATGCGCTGGATCACGTCCACCGACAGTTCGCGCGGCAGCTCGGCGAGTACGCGTGCGGCGTGGTCGGCGCGCAGCTTCGACAGGATCACCGCGACGGTCTGCGGATATTCGTTCTTGAGGTAGGAGGCGAGCACGCTCTCGCTGACGTTGGACAGCTTGTCCCACATCGTGCGCCCGGAGGGACCGCGGATCTCCTCCATGATGTCCTTGATCCGGTCGGTCGGCAGCACGCCTTCCAGCAGCCGCTCGGTGGATTCGAACGACCCGTGCAGCGATGCCATGCTCGCCACCTCGCCGGAGAATTGGACGAGCAGGTGCTCGACCACCGCCGAGGGGATGCGGCCGAGCTGGGACATGGTCGAGGACAGTTCCTTGACCTCCTCCATCGACAGCTGTTCCCAGATCGCGGCGCCGTGCTCGCGGCCCAGCGCGAGCATCAGCGCGGCGGCGCGCTGCTGACCCGAAAAGCGCTTGAGCTCGGGCGGCTCGCCGATCGGGGTCATGAGCGACATGGGGGTCTCCAAGAAGAAATCCGGTGATCGGCCCGTCCGCGGCACGGAAAGGCGCTGGTTCCCTCTATTATAGAGGGGAAGCCGGCTTCGCGGTGGAAACGGACGAGTGTCATGACGAACCTATCCGGCAGCCTGGTCGGCCTCAGCATGTTGACGGGAACCAACAGCTTCCTGACCTACGGCACGGCCGGCGCGTCGGTCGAGACGCGCGCGGTGCGCCAGGCCAAGGCGCTGTTCACCACCCCGGCGACGATCGCGCCGTGGACGCAGGCGCCGTCGAGCAAGCCGGTGTCGGCGCAGGTCTCCGCGATCCAGGCGATGAAGACGATCATCGACAAGCCCGCGACCGGTGCCAAGGCGCTGCCGGTAGACGTCGAGACCAGCTTCACCACCTACAAGGCGCTCGACCGGCTGCGGCTGCTGGCGGAGACCGCGTCCGCCGCGACCACATCCTCCGCCCAGCGCACGCTGCTCGAGGCGAGCTTCGCTAAGGGGCTCGAGGACCTTCAGGGCTATCTGAGCAGCGCCCCGTCGGACAAGCTGACGCTGGCATTCGGAGACCCGGTGCGCCGTGCCGAAAGCGTCGCGGTCAAGGCGCCGGCCGGGCTGATCGTGACGGAGGTCGCGGGCCAGGGCGTCGCGACCGCCCGCGACGCGCCGCTCGCCGGCCTCACCGGCACCGAGCAGTTCCGCGTCACCCTTTCGCGTACCAATGCCAGCGACAGCGTCCTCGTCAACCTGGCCGGGACGCCGCAGCCGCCGACGCTCGACAGCGTCGCCGCCGCGATCAACGCCGCGATCGCGGCCGTGCCCGCGCGCAACGCGCAGGGCGAGGTCGTAACGGGCGCCGACGGCAACCCCGAACCGCGCTGGAGCGGCGTCAGCTTCGCCGCCACCAAGAGCGACGGAAAATGGGGGCTGACGCTCAAGACCAACGGCATCGAGCAGGTATCGCTCGACCAGATCGACGCGCGCGACGCGGTGATGGTCGCGACCGGCGTTACCGGGCTCGACTATCCCACCGCGACCCGCATCGTGCGGATCGGCGACGCCGCCGGCGCGATGAACCGTCAGGCGCTCGGCACCATTTCCGCGGTCGACCGGCTCGCCACCGAGCGCGCCGAAATGGCCGCCGAAGCCAAGGCGGCGAGCGCCAAGACCACCACCAAGACGTCTACGACTACGACCACCACCGCCACGCCGCCGACCGTGCAGGCCGCCACCAGCGCCGGCGGCATCGTCACCGACGCCAACGGCTTCAGCTACGTCGTCGGCACCACCAGCGGCGACCTGGGCAGCAACCTGTCCGACGGCGGCGACGACTTGGTGCTGACCAAGCTCGACAGCGAGGGCAAGCAGGTCTGGCAGCGCAGCCTGGGCGCATCGGGAACGGCGCAGGGGGCGGCGGTGACGCTCGCGCCCGACGGCAGTATCGTCGTCGCCGGAACGGTGAAGGGCACCTTCGACGGCATCCCCAGCGACGGCGACATGCTGGTCGCCCGCTTCGACGCCAACGGCGACGAGAAGTTCGCCAAGCTGGTGCGCGCGACGGGCGCCGACAGCGCGAGTGCGGTGGCGGTGGGTGCCGACGGCTCGATCTACGTCGGCGGGCAGTCGGCAACCGGCGGCGGCGACGCCTTCGTCACGCGCTTCAGCGCCAGCGGTGCGCTGCAGGAGCGGCGCACGATCGACAGCGGCGGCACCGACCGCATCACCGCGCTGGCGATCGACGGCGACGGCCAGTTGCTGGCGCTGACCCGCGAGGGCACCGGATCCAAGCTGCACCGCCTCGACGCCGGCAATCTGGCGAGCGAGCTGGGCAGCCTCGACCTGGGTGCCGGCGCCGATGCGCGGGCGATCGCGGTCGCCGCCGACGGCAGCATCGCGGTCGCGGGCGCCACCACCGGCGCCCTGCCCGGCAGCCAGGTGAACGCCACCGGCGGCGGCCGCGACGGCTTCGTCGCGCGCATCGACGCCGGCTTGCAGGACACGAGCGTCACCTATCTCGCGACCGCAGGCGACGACCAGGTCGACAGCGTCGCCTTCCTGAACGGCGAGATCTACGCCGGCGGGCGGACGTCCGGCGATCTGGGCGGCACCCGACAGGGGAGCGTCGACGGCTTCGTCAGCCGCATCGACGCCGCGACCGGTGCGGTCGGCAACACCAGCCAGTTCGGCCAGGTGACGCTGCGCACCGAGCCGGTGCGCGTCTCGGCCGTCACAGGCGGCGACACCGGGCTCGGCGCGCTGGGGCTGCACCGCGGCCTGATCACCCCCGCCGATTCCGCCAAGCTGGTCGCGCAGACCAGCCTGCGCGCCGGGGACGAGTTCTCGATCCGGGTCGGTAGCGGTGCCGTGCGCAAGATCACCGTCACCGCCGACGACACGCTGACCACCCTCGCCTCCCGCGTCCGGCTCATCACCGGCAGCAAGGCGACGGTCTCCACGCCGAAGAGCGGCGATGGCACCGTCCTGCGCATCGAGCCGAAGCCGGGCCAGACGATCGAGTTCCTCGCCGGCGCCGAGGGCAAGGATGCGCTCGCCAAGCTCGGCCTTCCCGAGACGCGGGTCACCGTGCCCGCCGCGGCCACCAAGAGCACGCCCGCGGTGACCCCGGGCGGCCGCTACGGCCTGGACCTCACTCACGCGCTCCGGATCGACACCGCCGCCGATGCGGCGACCGCGCTCGACCGGATCAAGCAGGCGATCTCCGTCTCGCAAACCGGCTATCGCTCGCTCTACTGGGACGCGGCCAAGGCGGCGCGCGTCGACGGCGTGACCGGCGGCAGTTCGACCAGCATCGAGAATGCGCAGCTCGCCAACTATCAGGCGGCGCTCGATCGCCTGTCGAGCGGCACCTCCACCAGCACCGGCTTCTTCGGATTCTGAACCATGTCCAACGTCCCTTCCCTGATGGCCGGCATCGGCCGCGAGATGAAGCACCTGGCCGAGCGCCAGCGTGTGATTGCGCAGAACATCGCCAACAGCGAGACGCCCGGCTTCAAGTCGCGCGAGGTGGAAGCGCCGGACTTCGGCGACCTGCTCAACCAGCAGAACCAGGGGGGCACGCCGCACGTCGCACGGCCGCGGGTGCAGATCACCAGCGGCATGGCCTCACTCGGCGCGAGCCCGATCGGCGCGGGCAGCGTGATCCTCGACAAGGACATCAGCGAGACCAAGCCCGACGGCAACAACGTCACGCTGGAAGACCAGCTGCTGCGGATGAGCCAGGTCCAGGCGGACTTCACCGCGATGACCAACCTCTATCGCAAGCAGCAGTCGCTGCTGAAGACGGCGCTGGGCCGCGGCGGCGGCTGATCGGCGTACGGCGCAGCTACGCCATCGTCATCCTGACGAAAGTCAGGATCCATTGCCGCACCGGCTGGAGGCGAGAGCGCAGCGCGTCTGGATGCTGACTTCCGTCAGCATGACGAGGTGTGAGGGCAGTCGCTCGTCAGGCGCGCAGTTCGTGCTTGGCGATCTCGACCCGGACGCGCAGCTCGATTTCGCGTGCGATCTCGGCAAGCGCCGGATCTTCGGGCAGCTCGAACGACTCCGACCATTCGACCAGTTCCTCGACGCGCTCCGGCGGCAACGGCCCGGCGAGCAGCTCTGCGTCGAGCCGCTCGAGCAGCGACAGTCCCTTGTCGGTCTTGGCGGCAAGCTTGCGGCGGCGCTCCAATCCGGGCTCGGCGGCGGCGATCGCCACCAGCATTTCGACGGAGGTATGGGGATGGGTCGCCGACTGCATCGCCGGCGACGCGACGGTCGGCGGCGGGCCCTCGGAGGCGGCGGACGCGGTCGCGACATCCTTCGCCGCGGTCGCGATCGCGGTGAGCAAGCCCTGCTGCATCACGGGCGGCAATCCGGCGATCCGCATCGAAACTCCTGTCGTGGCCCACCTTGATGGCCATCTTCATCCTATAAGAAGTCATCGGCAATTTCCACGGACCCGCGTAATTATGCGTGTTGCTCGCCCTTTCTGGACCGCAATCGGCGCATGCCTCGCGCTGGCACTCGCGGCGCCCGCCGCCGCGGGCAACCGGATCAAGGACATCGTCGACGTAGAGAACGTCCGTCCGAACCAGCTCGTCGGCTACGGGCTGGTGGTCGGCCTCGCCGGCACCGGCGACCGCATCCGCAACACGCCCTTCACCGAAGAGTCCGTCCAGGCGATGCTCGAGCGGATGGGCGTCAATATCCGCGGCTCGCAGATGCGCACCCAGAACGTCGCGGCCGTGTCGATCACCGCCACCATGCCACCGTTCGCGCGCTCCGGCTCGACGATCGACGTCCAGGTCTCCGCACTCGGCGACGCGACCAGCCTTCAGGGCGGCACGCTGATCGCCTCGTCGCTGCGCGCGCTCGACGGGGAGATCTACGCCGTCGCGCAGGGCCCCGTCGCCGTCTCCGGCTTCAAGGCACAGGGCGCCGCCGCCAGCATCAGCCGCGGCGTCGCCACCTCCGCACGCATCGCCGGTGGCGCGATCGTCGAGCGCGAAGTACCCTATTCGCTGCGTTCGGCGACCACGCTCAAGCTCGCGCTCAAGAACCCCGACTTCACCACCGCCGGGCACATCGCCTCGGCGATCAACGGCCGGTTCGCCGGCAGCGCGCAGGTGCTCGACCCCGCCACCGTCCAGCTCACCCCCGCGGCCGGCTTCCCCGGCGGCGTCGTCGACCTGCTGTCGCAGATCGAGAACCTACCGGTCGAGGTCGACCAGCCCGCCCGCATCGTCATCAACGAGGCATCGGGCACGGTGGTGATGGGCAGCGACGTGCGGATCAGCCCGGTGGCGATCGCCCAGGGCGGGCTCACCATTAGCGTGACCGAGGCGCCGCAGGTGTCGCAGCCGGGCCCCTTCTCCAACGGGACCACGGCGGTCGTGCCCCGAACCCAGATCGCGGTGGACGACGGCGGCGGCCAGTCGCTGGCGATGGTCGGCGGCGGAGCCTCGCTCAAGTCGCTGGTGAGCGGACTGAACGCGCTGGGTGTGTCGCCCCGCGACCTCATCACCATTCTTCAGGCGATCAAGAGCGCCGGCGCGCTCCAGGCCGAGATCGAGGTGCAGTGATGGACGACGTCTCCAGCGTCGCGGGCCTCGCCGCCAGCCAGCCCCGGCTTCCGTCGATCAAGGCGGCCGCAACGGGTCAGGAGGACGCCGCCCACAAGACCGCGCGCGCCTTCGAGGCGGTGTTCATCGGCCAGATGACCCAGATGATGATGGAGACCGCCAAGCCCGAAGGCGATTTCTCCGGCGGTCACGGCGAAGAGATGTTCCGCGGCGTCCTCGCCGAGAAGCTCGGTGCAGCGGTCGCCCAGCGCGGCGGCATCGGCCTCGCGCCGATGGTGCTCGACCAGATCATCAAGCTTCAGGGAGGGTCCGCCGCATGATCGCCGACATTCTCGACACCGTGCTGTCGCTCACCGCGCTGATGGATGAGGAAAGCGACAAGCTGGTCGCTCCCGGCCTGCACCGCGACCTGGCGGAATGCAGTGCGGCGAAGGTTCGCCTGGTCTCCGAGCTCGAAGCCCAGATGGCGCGGCGCAATCGTGAGAACCCCGGCTGGCTGCAGGAACTGGAGCCCGATGCGCGCCACCAGTTCGCCGCCGCGATCGCCGGCCTGCTCGATGCCTCGGCCACCAATGCCGAGGTGCTTAGCCGCCAAATCGAGCTTTCCACCGAACTGATCACCGCCGTCGCCTCTGAGGTGCAGCGGCTGACCGGCACCGGCAGCGCGACCTACGGCGCGCACGGCGGCCTATTCCAGCAGGCGCAGGCGACGCCGATCTCGCTCAACACCCGCCTCTAAGGCGGCGCCCCCCCATCTCGACCGCGATCGCAGCGGCCGGCACGATCAGCGAGACTGCGACCCGGACGGCTACGGCCAGGACCGCAATGGCCCGGACGGCTACGGCCGGAACCAGCGCGGCGACAACGGCCGTGACTGGATGGATCGCGCGGGCGACGAGGTGCGGTCCTGGTTCGGCGACGACGATGCCGACCGCCGTCGCGACATGGACCAGCATCGCGGCAAGGGCCCCAAGGGCTACACCCGCTCCGACGACCGCATCCGCGAGGATGTGTGCGACCGGCTCAGAGACGATCCCCGCACCGACGCGTCGGACATCGAAGTCTCGGTGTCGGGTGGCGAGGTGACGCTGTTCGGGACCGTGACCGATCGCGGGTCGAAGCGCTCGGCCGAGGATTGTGTCGACCGCGTCTCGGGCGTGCAGCACGTCCAGAACAACTTGCGCGTCAAGCAGAGCGCGTCCGAGGGCAGGAACGCCTCGGCGTCGACGTCCGGCGCCGGTCAGACGGCAGCCGCCGCAAAGGCCTGACGCCTTGGCCATGGCCGGGACGCGGAGCGCGGCTTCGCGTCCCGGCCCCCATCGGCGTCCCGCGCTTGTGCCGGCCGCCCTCCCGCCCCTCCGGGGCCTCTGCCGGGATCACTCTATGAAGATCGTCTCCCCCTTCGCCGGCCGTTGGCCGCTGACGCTCCGTGCCGCGCTGCTCGCCGCCAGCCTGGGGGCTGCCGGGTGCGACCGGACGCCGCCCGTCGTCAATCAGCTGGAGAATGCGGCAGACGATGTGGCGGACGATCTCGGCATCGGCGACGACCCGGACGAGATACGCGTCCACTTCGCGGTCGGCAGTGCCGCGCTCACCGCGGAAGCGCGATCCAGGCTGGACTCGCTCGCCCGACGCTACGCCTCGCGGAACGACCCGGGCATCACCGTGACCGGCTACTCCGATACCAGCGGGAGTGCGGCGGCGAACCTTGCCCTCTCGCGACAGCGGGCGGCGGCGGTGCAGGCGTATCTGCAGGACCACGGAATCGCGCCCGGCGCCTTCGAGATCGAGGCGCGAGGCGAACGCGATCCGCGCATCGTGACCGGCAACGACGTGCGCGAGCGGGCGAACCGCCGCGTGCGCATCACCATCGACGAACAATGACCGAGAGAGGTTTGGACATGACACCGCAACGGCATCCGATCCTGGCACTCCTCCTGGCATCGGCGGCGCTCGGCGCCTGCTCGCATCCCACACCCTAGCAGCCGGTGAACGGCCCGTCGGACGCGCGCGGCGACTACAGCAGCCAGCGCATCGAGGCGGACCGCTACCGGGTGAGTTTCGCCGGCAACAGCATGACCGAGCGCCAGCCGGTGGAGACCTATCTTCTCTACCGCGCCGCCGAACTGGCCCGGCAGCAGGGCTACGACTGGTTCGAGGAGGTGCACCGCGACACGGAGAACACCGGGCGCACCGTGGTGGACCGGCCGTTCGGACCGGGCGCCTACGGCTGGTGGGGACCGTCGTGGCGCTATTTCGGCACCGGCTTCGGCTGGCGGAACTGGAGCCCGTGGTACGGCGACCCGTTCTTCGGCGACACGCTCGACGTGCGGACCATCAACAAGTACGAAGCGACGGCGGAGATCGTGATGCATCGCGGCGCCAAGCCTGCGGGCAACGCGCGTGCGTTCGATGCCGCCGATGTGCTGCGGACGCTGGGGCCGGACATCCGGACGCCGTCGCAACGCTAGGGAGGGACGATGCCGACGCCGACGCCGGACTGGCAGCAGCTTGCGCTCTATGCGGCAGCGGCGGCGGTCGTGTTGTTCCTGCTCCAGCGGGTTCCCTACATCGGCCGGGTCGTCCGGTTCGCGGTGTCGTTCGGCCTCCTGGCGCTGGCGCTGTTCCTGCTTCTCCAACAAGCGCCCTACCAGCCGACGCTGGCCCGCCTGACGGAACGGCTGGGCCTGGACCGCCAGGAAGTCGTCGGCGACGAGGTCCGGATCCGCATGGCGCCAGACGGGCATTTCTGGGCCGCCGTGGCGATCAACGGCGTGGAGCGGCGGATGCTGATCGACAGCGGCGCGACCGTGACCGTGCTGTCGCAGGAGACCGCCAAGGCCGCCGGCGTAGAGGCGGGCGGCGGCATCGTCCCGGTGATGCTGCGCACGGCAAACGGCGTCGTCCAGGCGCAGACGGGCACGGTCGAGCAGCTGCGGATCGGCAGCATCACCGCCAGCGATCTCAAGGTGGTGGTCTCGCCGTCGCTCGGCATCGACGTCGTCGGCATGAACTTCCTGTCCGAACTCGCCTCGTGGCGCGTCGAAAGGCAATGGCTCATCATGGTACCCGAAGGGGCACCATCGACGGAAGGCGCCGCACGTGACTGATGAACCGCCCCGAGAGCCCGGCGAGCCGAGCTAAAAGGCCGAGGCCGTGCACGGCGGCGAAATCGTCCTGCGCAAACGCTGGCAGCGGGTGATGTTCGGAGCGGGGCTGGTTCTGGCGGTAGCGATCGCCATCCTGCTCCGCGTCGCTGCGGGATGAACGGGGAGCGGCAGCGCCGACTCGACCTGCGACGACGCGAGAGAAGCTGCGCTGTGACGCGCTGACACCCTCCTGTTGCAGGAAGCGGCCGCTCAGGGGAACATGGGTGGTCGGCTAAGGAGGGGCGAGGATGGTACCGTCGGGGTCCAGAGCACCGACCTCGGCGGGAGCGCGTGCGTGCGCTCACATAGATCAACGCGTGCGTCCCTGCATTTGCCTAACGGAGGATCGGTACGAAGTCGCCTGGTGAATCCGGCCCGGAGCGACCGCCTGTTCGATGAGGAGAACGTCGCGGATGCAGCGCGTCGCCAAGAGAGACATCATCGCCATCGGCGGGTCGGCCGGGAGCGGCGCGGTGCTGAAGCAGGTGCTGGGCGATCTGCCCCGCGACCTGCCGGCGAGCGTGTTCGTCAGCACGCATATCCCGGCGCACTCGCCGAGCATGCTGGCGGAGATCCTCGCCACCAAGGCGGCATTGCCCGTCGTGCAGGCGCTGGACGGGCAGCCGATCGAGCAGGGGCACATCTACGTCGCCGCGCCCGATCGCCACCTGCTGCTGATGGACGGCACCATCCGGCTGGGGACCGGCCCGCGCGAGAACATGGTACGTCCGTCGATCGATCCGATGTTCCGGTCCGCAGCGCTGTCCTTTGGGTCGCGCGTGGTCGGCGTGGTGGTCACGGGCCTGTTGAACGACGGCGCTGCCGGGCTTCATGCCATCAAGTCGGTGGGCGGTACGGCGGTGGTGCAGCACCCGCTCGACGCCGAAGCCGACCAGATGCCGCTCGCCGCGCTGGAATCGGTCGAGGTCGATCACGTCGCGCCGGCGACGAAGCTGGCCGAGTTGCTCGTCACGCTCGCCGGAACCGATGCCAGCCCCCTTCGCCCATCCGCCGAAGACCTGCACCTGGAGGTGGAGATCGCCGCCGGCGCCCGGCTGGGCAGCGACCGGCTCAAGCGGGTCGCGACGCCCAGCGCGCTTTCCTGCCCGGATTGTCACGGCGTGCTTTCCGAGGTGAGCGGCAGTCGGCCGCTGCGCTACCGGTGCCAGATCGGCCACGCCTATACCGCCGAGAACCTGGCGGCGCACATCGACGAGGTCGACGAGGCCATCCGCGTCGCGATGCGGGTGATGGAGGAGCGCGTGACGCTGGTGGAGCGGATGGCGGTCGATGCGCGAGCGACCGGGCGAACGGCGGTGGCGGAGCTCTACGAAGCACGCGCGGTGGAATATCGACGTTATGCCAGCACGCTGCGCGATGCCGCGGTCACCTCACTGCGAATCGGACGAATGCCGCGAGGACAGGACATCTGATTGAATCCGTTTCTGGAATCCCTCGCAAGCGTCTACCCAGAGCGCAAACAAGCTTCGGACCCCAGGCATGCTCGACACGGATGAACAGGTGAAGACCCCCGCGACGTTGCGGGAGGAGGAGGACCGGGCAGCGGTGATGCCAGTGGTCGGGGTTGGCGTCTGCGCCGCATCGCTCCGTTCGCTGGAGACGCTGTTTTCCGGGATCGGGCCGACGTTGGGAGCCGCCTATCTCGTCGCCGTGCGCCAGCAGGAGGGGCTGGACGTCCGCACCACCGTCGAGGCGCTCACCCGCGTCTCGCCGCTGCCGGTGGGTATCGGCCGGGATGGCGAGGCGATCGAGGCGGATCGCATCTACGTCGGCGGTTCGGACGACATGATCGCCATCGAAGACGGCCATCTCAGCGTCCAGCCTGCCGCCGAGCCGGTCGGGCATCGCGGGACGATCGACACGATGCTGATCTCGCTCGCCGAGCATGCGCACGACCGCTCGGTGGCGGTGCTGCTCGGCGGGCTGGGCAGCGATGGCACCGCCGGCGTCACCGCGACCAAGAAGTTCGGCGGCCTGTCGATCGCCGAGGCGCGCACCCAGGACGACGACAACGGCGCGCAAGGCGTGGCCGGCCCGTTCGGTGTGGTCGACATGCACGTCGCGATCGACCGGATCGCGACCCAGATCGCGCTTTATCTCAGGAACCTCCACGAGATCGGCGGCACGTTCCAGGAGGACGGCGAGCCCGACGAGGTGGAAGCGCAGGTGACCCAGATCACCACGATCCTGCGCAACACCATCAGCCACGATTTCCACGGCTACAAGCGTGGCACCTTCCTCAGGCGTGTCCATCGCCGGATGCAGGTGCTCCAGATCGATACGCTGGACGCTTATGTCGCGCGGCTGCGCGACGACCGCCAGGAGGTCCAGGACCTGTTCCAGGACCTGCTGATCGGCGTCACCCAGTTCTTCCGCGATCCGCTGGAGTTCGAGGTGCTGGAGCGCGAGCTTCCGCGGCTGTTCGAGGGCAAGGGACCGGACGACCAGTTCCGCGTGTGGGTGCTCGGCTGCGCGACGGGCGAGGAAGCCTATTCGATGGCCATCCTGTTGCGCGAGCAGATGGCGCGGATGGACCACCCGCCGCATGTGCAGATCTTCGCGACCGATCTAGACGCGCGGGCGCTCGGGCTCGCCCGCGCGGGCCGCTACGCCACGTCGATCGAGGATCACGTCCGCCCCGATCGCCTGGAACGCTGGTTCGTGCGCGAGGGGGAGACCTATTGCGTGTCGAAGGAGCTGCGTGAGATGTGCATCTTCTCGCCGCACAACCTCATCAAGGATGCGCCCTTCTCGCGAGTCGACCTGCTGTCGTGCCGCAACCTGCTCATCTACCTGAATGCGGAACTGCAGAACCGCGTCATCCCGATCTTCCACTTCTCGCTGGTGTCGGGCGGCGTGCTGTTTCTCGGCAATTCCGAGAACGTCACCCGTCACCAGAAGCTGTTCGCGGCGGTCGATCGCAAGAACCGCGTGTTCCGCCGGCTGGAGACGGCCACCCGCGTCATCCCCGAATTCCCGCTGAGCCCACGCGCCCGCACCGTGGAGCCGCTGTCGAGCCTTCCGGCGGAGACGGGGTCGCCCGCGCGCCTGTCCGCGACGGTCAGCCGGCAGGCGGAGGCGATCGCCGAACGCTACGCACCGGCCTATGTCGTCGTCGACACGCAGGGGGACGTGCTTCACTTCTCCGGCCGCACCGGGCGCTTCCTCGAGCCGATCGCGGGCGTGGCCAGCCTCAACGTATTCAACCTGGTCCATCGCGACCTGCGCGTCGATCTGCGGTCGGCGCTACATCGCGCCATTTCCGAGGCGCGCCGGGTCGAACTGCCCCGGCTGGTGCTGCAGCAGGAAGACCGCGCCACCGGGATCAACCTGGTGGTGGAGCCGGTCGGCAGCAACGACGTGACCTCGCTGATCGTCCTGTTCCAGGATCTGGGGACCGTCGCGGAGGGGGCGTCGAGCGGCGACCGGCTCGACGGCGGCGAGCGGGTCGAGCGGCTGGAAGCCGAACTGCGGCTTACCCGCGACCGGCTGCAGACGACGATCGAGGAACTGGAGTCGACCAACGAGGAGCTGAAATCCTCCAACGAGGAATATCAGTCGATCAACGAGGAGCTCCAGTCCGCCAACGAGGAGATGGAGACCTCCAAGGAGGAACTGCAATCGGTCAACGAGGAGTTGCAGACCGTCAACGGCGAGCTGGCGCACCGCGTCGCCGAACTCGGCCGCAGCAACTCGGACCTCAAGAACCTGCTGGAGGCGACCCAGATCGCCACGCTGTTCCTCGACAACGACCTGCGCGTCCGCAGCTTCACGCCGTCGGCGACCGAGATTTTCCACCTGCTCGAAACCGATGTCGGCCGGCCGCTGGATCACGTGGTGTCGCGCGTCGCCTATCCCGAGTTGCAGGACGACGTGCGCCGGGTGCTGAAGGCGCTCGCGCCGGTCGAGCGGATGGTGATCGACCCGCTGACGCAGCGCCACTTCGCCGCGCGGGTGCTGCCCTATCGCAGCGTCGACAACTACATCGGCGGCGCGGTCGTCACCTTCACCGATCTGACCGCCGTGCATCAGGCCGAGGCGGCGCTGCGCGAGAGCGAGGCGCGGCTGCAGGCGCTGCTCGCGGCGGGTTCCGAGGTCGCCTACCGGATGAGCCCCGACTGGTCGGAAATGATCGACCTGTCCGGCGGCGGCTTCCTCTCGGACACGAAGGAAAGCACCGCGTGGGAGGCGCAGCACATCCCCGAGGTCGAACGGGCGCGCGTCGAGGCGGCGATCGCACGCGCGATCCGCGAGAAGAGCACGTTCGAGCTGGAGCATCGCGTCATCCGCATCGACGGCACCGTCGGCTGGACGCTCTCGCGCGCCGTGCCGATCACCGGCAGCGATGGCCAGATCCTCGAATGGTTCGGCGCCGCCAGCGACGTCACCGCCCGCCACGAAGCGGAGGATGCGCTGCGCGAGAGCCAGGAGCGGCTTCGCTCGCTGGTCGAAGGGCTGACCCAGCTCGTCTGGCGTGCGGTCGACTCCGGTCACTGGACCTGGGCCAGCCGCCAGTGGCGCGACTATACCGGGCAGAGCGAGGCGGACAGCGAAGGCTGGGGCTGGCTCGATCCCGTGCACCCCGACGATCGCCCGATCGCGCGCGAAGCGTGGCGCCGCGCGGCCGAGCAAGGCGGGTTCGAGATCGAGGTCCGGATCCTGCGCGCGGCCGATGGCACCTATCGGTGGTTCCAGATCCGTACCGCGCCGGTCGTCGACGACGGCGGCCAGATCGTCGAGTGGGTCGGCACCTCGACCGACATCGACGACCTGCGCGACCTTCAGGAGCGGCAGGGGGTGCTGGTCGCGGAACTCCAGCACCGCACCCGCAACCTGATGGGCGTGGTGCGGCAGATGACGCAGAAGACGATGCGCGCCAGCACCGACCTGGACGACTTCCGCGATCGCTTCAGCGATCGGCTCGATGCGCTGGCGCGCGTCCAGGGGCTGCTGTCGCGCCTCGGCGAGCATGATCGCGTCACGTTCGACGAACTGATCCGCACGGAACTCGCCGCGCACGGTGCCGAGCCCAGCGACGACGGTCGGATCACGATCGCGGGACCCGCCGCGGTCCGGCTGCGCTCCACCACGGTGCAGACGCTGGCGATGGCGCTGCACGAGCTCGCCACCAACGCGGTGAAATACGGTGCGCTCGGCCAGTCCGAAGCGTGCCTCACCGTCGAATGGCACATGGCGGATGGCGACGGGAACGGCAGCGGCAACGGCCAGCCGTGGCTGTATGTCGACTGGCGCGAGAGCGGCGTCGCGATGCCGCCGGCCGGCGCGACCGCGCAGGGCGGCGGGCAAGGCCGCGAGCTCATCGAACGCGCGTTGCCGTACCAGCTCGCCGCCAAGACAACCTATGTACTTGAAGAAGACGGCGTACACTGCACCATCGCCATGCCGGTCTCCACGACCAACACTTCACGTGAGCATGACGATGGCTAATCCACGACTGAAGAGCTGCTGCATCCTCGTGGTCGAGGACGAATATCTGCTCGCCGACGAGCTGGCGACGGAGCTGGAAGACGAAGGGGCGACGGTGCTGGGCCCCGCACCGACGATCGAACAGGCACTGGCCTTGCTCGAAAGTCACGCGCCCGACGGCGCGGTCCTCGACCTCAACCTGGGCGGCGAGCCGGCCTTTCCGATCGCCGACGCCCTGATCGAGCGTGGCGTGCCGCTGATCTTCACCACCGGCTACGACAACGGCGCTATCCCCGAGCGGTTCGCGGGTGTCCCGAAATGCGAGAAACCGATCAGCGTCGCGCGGGTGACTGCAGCGCTGGGCAAGGCGATCCACGCCTGACGGCGGCGCTCCCCTGCCCTTTTGAGGGACGGCGGGCTTGGACTTCCCCGGGCAGCGTCCGCTCGAGATGCGCCATTATTATCTATCCTTCGCTCCGTTCGGCCATCGCCGCTCGATCTCCAGCACCAGCGCGGCGGTGACCAGCAGGCAGGCGGCGAGGAAGAGCATCGGCGCGAGATCGCTGCCGGTCGCGTCGCGGATGCGCGGCACCACCGCCTGCGCGACGAAGCCGCCGAGATTGCCGATCGAGTTGATCGCCGCGAACCCGGCGGCGGCGCCTGCCCCCTTGAGGAAGCGCGACGGCAGCGTCCAGAACACCGGCTGGCCGGAAAAGATCGCCGCCGCGGCGAGGCACAAGGCCGCGAACTTCAGCGGGAAGCCGGGGAGAAGCGTCGCCGCCACCAGGCACAGCGCCCCGAACAGTGCGGGTCCGGCGATGTACCAGCGCTGGTCGACGCGTCGCTGCGCTCGCCGCGGGACCACCCACAGGGCCAGCGTGACGCAGAGCCACGGCAGGACGTTGAGGAATCCGTTCGCGACGTCGCCGACGCCGAAGCCCTTGACGATGGTCGGCAGCCAGTAGCTCAGGCCATAGGCGGCGAGCGGGAAGCCGATGAAGGCGAGGCACAGCAGCA
Source organism: Sphingomonas mangrovi (assembly GCF_047975845.1). NCBI lineage: Bacteria > Pseudomonadati > Pseudomonadota > Alphaproteobacteria > Sphingomonadales > Sphingomonadaceae > Sphingomonas > Sphingomonas mangrovi. The sequence goes on from NZ_JBIUCZ010000006.1 coordinate 85,262, forward strand.
GTACCCGCCGGTCGAGCAGCGCCGCCAGTGGATTGCCGTGCGCGCCGACCGGCGCTTCGCGAGCGAGTTCGGCGGCGAGCCACGCCTTCTGCTCGGGCGCCAGCCACCGCGCCTCCCCCGGCCCCCGCGGCAGCGACAGTAGCACGACCGGGACGAGCAGCAGCGCCGGAATCCCGGTCGCGACGAACACCCACTGCCAGCCCTGGAGCCCGGCGAGTCCGTCGAGGCTGAGCAGCAGCCCGCCGATCGCAGCCCCGATCGCGTTCGCCAGCGCGCTGGCGATCAGGAACAGGCCGATCGCACTCGCGCGGTGCGCCTGGGGGAACCACAGGGTGAGCGTGTAGAGCACGCCCGGGAAGAAGCCGGCCTCGGCAACCCCCAGCAGGAACCGCAGAATGTAGAAGCTGGTCTGGTCCCAGGCGAAGCCGAGCGCGATGGTGACCAGCCCCCAGCTGGCCATGATCCGCGCGAACCAGACGTTCGCGCCGGTCCGCTCGAGCAGCAGGTTGCTCGGCACCTCGAACACCGCATAGCCGAGGAAGAACAGCGCCGCGCCCAACCCGAAAGCGGCTTCGCTCAGCCCCAGGTCGTCGACCATCTGGAGCTTGGCGAAGGAGATGTTCTGCCGGTCGATATAGGCGACCACGTAGATCAGCCCGAGCAGCGGCATCAGCCGCCATGTCACCCGTCGTATCGTCGTCTCGCCTAGCGCGTCCACGCCACCTCCCCTGATTTTCTCGCGAACCCACGTCATTCGGCTGCACCCCGTGCCGGAGACGCCGCCTTCCGATCGGGTTCGCCATACAGCGGGCCCCGCTTGAAGTGCGGGGTCCCTTCGACCGGATGGTCATCCTGCTGCCATGCGCGCCAGGTCGCAAGCTTCGTGCGTAGCGAGGTAAGGACAGCGGCATGGCGGGGGTCGCCGGCGAGGTTGCGGGTCTCGTCCGGGTCGGTCGACAGGTCGTAGAGTTCCTCCTTCGGGCGACGGTAGTATGCGTCGACGATCGCCTTGGCGGCGGGGTCGCTCCGGGCGGCCTCCCGCCATGACGGGAAGTATTTCCCCGAGTCCACGCGCTTCACCCACTGGTCGATGTGCGTCGTGTAGACGGTGTCGGGACGCAGGTTGGCGATGTACTTCCACCGATCGGTGCGCACGCTGCGCATCGGATAGACGTTGATGCTGCCGTCGTTGTTGTGGGTGGTGTAGATTTCGGCGCGTCCCCTGGCGCCGGGCGTGCCGCGCAGCACCGGGGCGAACGACCGGCCGTCGATCCCCTCGGGCGCCGTGCCGCCCGCCACGTCGACCAGTGTGGGGAGGATGTCGACCCAGCTCACCATCGCGCTGGTGCGGGTCCCCGGCTTCACATGCTTGGGCCAGCGGACGATGGTGGGCACGCGGGTGCCGGTGTCGTAGAGATTCCACTTGCCGAACGGCCATTGCGCCCCGTGATCGGACGAGAAGAGCACGAACGTGTCGGGTCCGAGCACCTGATCGAACGCGGCGAGCGTGTCGCCCACTTCCTGGTCGAGCTTCGACACCGCCGCATAGTAGCGCGCCCGCGCGTCGCGGGTCGTCGGCGTATCGACCGTCTTGGGCGGCAGCGAAAGGCGGGCGGGGTCGTATCCCTGGGTCGTGTCGGGCCAGGGCACGTGCGGCCAGTTGCTGCCCACGAAGATCGCCAGCGGGCGCGTGTCCTTGCGCGCCTTGAGCCAGCGGATCGCCGCGGCGATCCCCTCGGGATCGTGGAAGCTGTCGTGCTCGAAATGATCGAAGCCGTACATGCCCGTCTGCTTGTAGTGCGACACCTTGCCGAAAGCGACGACCTCATAGCCGAGATCGTGGAGATAGGCCGGCAGCTTGCGGACGTCGGCGCGTGGCGCCTTCTGATTGGCCTCGGCGCCGTTGCGGGCGGGCATCAGCCCGGTGAGCAGCGCCGCACGGCTGGGCGCGCAGGCCGGTGACGCGACGAAGCTGCGATCGAACACCATCCCGCTCTCGGCGAGCCGGGTGAGATTGGGCGCACGAACGTTCGCGTCGCCCCAGGACGGCAGATCGTTGCCGAGGTCGTCGGCAAGGAACACCACGAGATCGGGCCGCGCCGGCGCTGCGGCCCGCGGCGCGCCCCCGGTCGCCGGCATCGGAACGGCCGCCCCCACGGCGAGGAGGAGCGACAGGATGTGGCGAAGCTTCATGGCTTTCTCCTCGAAGCGGTAGCGCGGGATGCGCGCAGTCCCGGAATCCCACGCGGGCGCCGCTGGTGTAGGCGGTCTCGTCCGCCAGGCAGGGGCGACCTACGCGTGATCCGGGCCCGTGGTCGCGCCGTCGATCGCCTCCTTGCATCGCAGGTCGAAACGCTCGGCGAGTTCGGCCAGGGTGACGTCACCCAGCCGCTGCACCAGCAGCGCCTCTGCCTCGCGCATGGCGTCGTCGACCGCCTCGTTGACGACCTTCTCGACGGCGCAGTCGGGATTCGGATGCTCGTTGCCGATTGCGAAAATGCGCGGCCCGCCGACCGCGCGATGCACGTCGAGCAGCGACACGGTTCCCAGATCCACCGCGATCGACCAGCCGCCGCCGTGCCCCTTCTCCGACCGGACGTACCCCGCCTCTCGCAGACCGGCCATGGTCCGGCGGACCACGACCGGGTTGGTGCCGAGCATGCGGGCGAGCGCCTCCGACGTCATCGGTCCGGCGTGCCGCGCCATGTGGAGCAGCACGTGAAGCATGCGGGAAAGGCGACTGTCGGTGCGCACGCCGCATTCTTTGCCACGCCGCGCCGGTTGGCAACATCCGCAACTCGCGATACATTGCGAGTTACATGAGTTGGAGATGCTCTATGCGTGCGTTCGAGAACCCCGATCATTGGGATACGACGGCCCAGCACTATGAAAAGACCGCCCATCCCTTCACCGCGCGTTTTGCCGAAGCGGCGCTGGCGCGCGTGCCGCTGGCGCCCGGCGACCGCGTCCTCGACGTCGCCGCCGGAACCGGAGCGCTCGCGCTTGCCGCTGCGCGTACGGGTGCCGAGGTGCTCGCAACCGACTTCTCGCCCGGGATGGTGGCGCGGATCGCCGCAGCCGGCCTCCCCAATGTCGAGGCGCGGGTGATGGACGGTCAGGCGCTCGACCTCCCCGACGCCGGCTTCGACGCTGTGTTCTCGATCTTCGGCGTCATCATGTTCCCCGACTGGCACAAGGGCCTCAAAGAAATGGCGCGCGTGACCCGCCCCGGCGGCCACGGCGTCGTCGCGACGTGGCAGAGCCGCGGCGCAGCAACCTTCCTGCTGCTGGGCGAGATCCGCCGGGCGCTGTTTCCCGAGCGGGAGAGCATGGCGATGCCGGACGCCGTGGGCGCGTTGAGCGATCCGGCCGATTTCGGGCGTGCCCTGACCGAGGCGGGCTATCGCGATCCGCACATCGAGCCGGTCACCTACGACTATGCGCTGGAGATCGCGGCGCTTGCCGAACCCGACACCCTGTTCGGCATGTCGCCCGACTGGACGAGCCTGTCCGAGACGGAAAAGGCTGCGGTCGTTGCGGAAGTGCGTCGGCTGGCCGATGGCCGTCCGGTCCTGCCGGTACCCTCGACCGCTCTCATCGGGGTCGCGCGCCGCTGAGGCGGAGTGACTGCTTAAGGTGGCCGCGTCGTGGTCGACCAACAGCAACGCGCTAGCCGATCGCCGCTACCGAGCCCGATTGCGTCGCGCGCCCGAACCCACCATGATGCGGCGACGGGTTCGAAGGGGGAGCGGGATGCGAGCGATCTGGGCGTTGGGGATCGTGCTGGCGGTGCCGGCGGGCGTGGCGGCACAGGAGAACGCGCCGCCGCCCGCCGCCGCTCCGGGCGCCGGCAGCGCGCAGGGCGACGTGTCGGTCACCATCTACAACGACGACGTCGCGCTGGTGCAGGACATCCGCCCGCTCGACCTGACGCGCGGCCGCGTCCGGCAGAACTTCCCCGACGTCAGCGCGCAGATCCGGCCGGAGACGGTGTCGCTGGCGGTACCGGACGCCGCGATCGTCGAGCAGAACTTCGATTATGATCTCCTCAGCCCGACGAGCCTGATGGAAAAGGCGGTCGGGGAGACGATCACGCTGGTCCGCACCAATCCCGCCACCGGCGCGGAGACGCGCGAGCGTGCGCGGGTGCTGGCGGTCAACGGCGGCGTGGTGCTCGATATCGGCGGGCGTATCGAGGTGCTGCGCGACGACGGGCTGCCGGTGCGCGCGGTGTTCGACCGGGTGCCGGAATCGCTGCGCGCTCGTCCGACGCTGTCGGTGACGCTGGCGAGCGAGCGCGCCGGGACGCGTCCGGCACGCCTTTCCTACCTCAGCCGTGGTCTCGGGTGGAACGCGGACTATGTCGCGCTGTTCGACGAGCAGAGCGGCACCGTCGACGTCCAGGGCTGGGTGACGCTGCGCAACACCAGCGGCACCACCTTCACCAACGCGAAGACGCTGCTGGTGGCCGGCGACGTCGGCAGCGCCGACGACGGCAACAGCTACATCCCCCGCCCGCCCCGCGCGCGTCGGCCGGTCCAAGTGCGTCCCGGCACGGAGAGCGCCGCGCGCGAGCAGCTGGGCGACTTCTACCTTTACCCGCTCGCCGAGCGGACGACCATCGCCGACAAGCAGACCAAGCAGGTCAGCTTCCTCGACAGCAAGGGCGTGACGGCGAGCAGCGGCTATCGTTTCGAGAACGCCTGGCTCGGCAACGCCAACGATCCGCGCAGCGCGCAGAGCGTGCTGCGGTTCGCCAACTCGGGCGCGGCCGGGCTCGGCGACGCGCTGCCGGCAGGCGTGGTGCGGGTCTATGTCCGCGATGCGCGCGGCCAGCCGCAGTTCACCGGCGAGAACCGCATCGACCATACGCCGCAGGGCTCAACGATCGCGCTGCCGACCGGCGACGCGTTCGACGTGAAGGTCCAGCCGACCACCGTCGCGCGCACCCGCCTGAGCGGCGATCGCTGGCGCACCCAGATGCGCTACCGCCTCACCAACGCACGCGCGCGGCCGGTGACGGTGGAACTGGTCCAGGGCGGGCTCGACTGGGCCGATACGCGGATCACCGACCAGAGCCGCCAGAGCGAACGCCGCGATGCCGGCACCGCGGTATGGCAGGTGCCGGTCCCCGCCAACGGGGAGGCGGTGGTCACCGCGACCTTCGACACGCGCTACTGATGCGCCCCGGCCGGTTCTCGGCGGCGCTGCTCGTCGCGCTCGCCTGCCCGCCCCCCGCGGCAGCGCAGGAGCGGGTCGTGACCTCCGCCGCGCCCGAGGCGATCGCGCTGACCGTCTATCGCGCGCCCTATGGCGATGGTGCGATCGACCTGCGCTGGCTCGACGGCTTCGCACTCGTCACCGAGACCCGGCACGTGCGCCTGCCAAGAGGACCGGCGACGCTGCGCTTCGAGGGGGTAGCGGAAGGGATCGTACCCGTGAGCGCGGTGATCGACGGCCTGCCCGGCGGCGTGGTCGAAAAGAACCGCGACGCGCGGCTGCTTTCGCCCGCCTCGCTGGTCGACGGCACGCTGGGGCGGCAGGTGACGCTCACCCGCACCGACCCCGCGACCGGCCGCAAGGTCAGCGAACAGGCACGGATCGTCGCCGGCCCGCGGCCGGGGGTGATCCTGCAGACCGCAAGCGGGATCGAGGCGCTGCGCTGTTCCGGGCTTCCCGAACAGCTGACCTATGCCGACATTCCGGCCGGCCTCTCGGCCAAGCCGGTGCTGAGCGTCGCCACGGTCAGCCCGCAGCCACGCACCGCCACCGTTCGGCTGAGCTATCTCACGTCCAACTTCGACTGGCGGGCGAGCTACGTCGCCACGGTGGCGCCGGACGGTCGCACGCTCGACCTGTTCGCCTGGCTGACGCTGGCGAACGGCAATCCCGAGCCCTTCCCCACCGCGCAGGTGAGCGCGGTCACGGGCCGGCTCAACCGGGTCGGAACCCCGCGGTTCCAGCAGGCGGCGGGCGCGCTGTCGCTGTCCTGCTATCCGCTCGGAACCACATCGGACATTCCGAAGAAGGTGTTCGAGCCGGCAGAGGAGATCGTCGTCACCGGCGCACGGATGATGGCGATGGCCGTCGCAGCGCCGGCACCGCCACCACCGCCGCCGCCCGAGGACCTCGGCGATCTGAAGCTCTATCGCGTGCCCGAGCGCGTGACGGTCAGCGCGCGCGGACAGAAACAGGTGGCGCTGCTCGCGCGCACCGGCGTGCCGTTCGAGCGGCGCTACCGCTTCACCGTCGCTGCCGGCGGCACGTTCGCACCGTCGCCCACGGCGGTGGTGCTGGCGATGCGCAACCGCAAGGACGCGCAGCTGGGCCTCCCGCTTCCGGCGGGCAGCACCGCCACCTACGCCGCACGTCCCGACGGCGACAGGCTGCTGCTCGGCACGGGCAAGCTGAGCGATCGCGCCGAAGGCGAGCGCTTCCGCATCGCCGCCGGCACGAGCACGCAGGTGCTGGTCGAACAGGCATCCGCCGCGCCCAAGGAGGCGACGATCCGGGTGACCAACGCCACCCCATCTGCCGCGACGCTCGACATCCCGATCGGCCGCGCCGGGCAGACAATCGAGGCGGACGGCAAGCCGCTCGAACAGGTCGACGGCATCGCGACCTGGTCGCCGACCGTCCCGCCCGGCGGCAGCGCCGAATTGCGCTACCGCTTCTGACGCCTCAGGCCGGCGAGCGGCCGTAGGACGGCGGCCGATCGGCCTTGGCACTGCCGAAGCGCGAGGGCTTGGCGCCCATCACGAACTCGAGCTCGCCGCCCTTCTGCAGCTCGGCATGCGCGATCCAGTTGCGGGTCCACGGCTTGCCGTTCCAGCGCACCGACTGGATGTACGGCCGGTCGGGTCCGTTGCCGGTCGCGCGGACGCGGAGCGTCCGGCCGTTGCCGACCGAAAGCTCCGCCTCGTCGAACAGCGGCGATCCGAACACGTAGAGGGCGCTCACCGGGTCGACCGGGTAGAAGCCGAGCGCACTGAACACGAACCAGGCGCTCATCTGGCCGCAGTCGTCGTTGCCGATGACGCCGTTGGGATCGTCCTTGTACATCTCGGTGAGCAGGCGCCGCACCATCGCCTGCGTCTTCCACGGCGCACCGGCGAAGGCGTAGAGATAGGCGACGTGGTGGTTCGGCTCGTTGCCGTGCGCATATTGCCCGACCAGCCCCGAGATGTCGGGCGGCGCGTTGTCGGGCAGCGTCGAGGGCGCGTTGTAGAAGCTGTCGAGCTTCTTCTCGAACGCCGCATCGCCGCCGAAATGCTCGATCAGGCCATAGACGTCGTGCTGGTTGAGGAACGTCGCCTGCCAGCCGTTCGCCTCGGTATAGTCGCGCCACCAGGGCTTGGGCATGTGGCCGATCTGGATCGGATCATACTGCGCCCACCATTTGCCGTCCGAGAACTTTGGCCGGGCGAAGCCGATCGAGGCGTCGAGCACGTTGCGATAGTTGCGGCTGCGGTCGCGCAGCCGCTTCGCATCCTCGGGCGCGCCGGCCGCGTCGGCGAGAACCGCCATCGCCCAGTCGTCATACGCATATTCCTGCGTGCGGCTGACCGACTCCCACACCTTGTCGGCCGGCACGTAGCCGAGCTGGTAATAATGCTCGCGGCCGAGCGAGGCGTCGCTGTCCTTGAAGGCTGGGTCGAACGCGCGGCGGCGGACGTTGGGCCAGGCGGCGGCATAGTCCGCCTCGATGCCCTTCGCCTTCGCCTCGGCCATCACCGAGACGGAGTGCCAGCCGATCATGCAGCCGGTCTCCACCCCCTGCAGCGGCCACACCGGCGGGCCATAGGGGCTTTGCGCGGTCTGGCGGATCAGGTCGCGGGTGAACACCGCCGCACGCTCCGGCTGAACCAGCGTCAGCAGCGGGTGCAGCGCGCGATAGGTGTCCCATAGCGAATAAGTGCTGAACGCCGGCGAGTCCGCAGGCGCCTGATGCACCTGCTGGTCGAGGCCAATGTAGCGGCCGTCGCGATCGGTCGCGAGCGTCGGCGCGAGGAAGGCGTGATATAGCGCGCTCGCCAGGATGGTGCGCTGCGCCTCGGTGCCCCCCTTCACCCGGACGCGGTCGATCTCGCGCGTCCATGCCTGGCGGGCCTTGGCGGCGGTGCCGTCGAAGTCCCATGCCGGCACCTCGGCGGCGAGCGCGGCGCGAGCGCCATCGGGCGCGACGCTCGACAGCCCGGTCTTCACCAGGATCGGATCTCCGCCGGCCTCGTCGAAGAACAGCGCGACCTTCAGGCTGCGGCCCTTCACGCTCTTCGCGCCCTTGGCCGCGGGCTTGTCGTCGTCCCCGAAGAATTCGACGCGGTCGGGCTTGCGCGACAGCTGCATCGCGAAATGGATGTGCCGCCCCTTGGCCCAGCGGTTTACCTGCCGGCTGCCGGTGAGCATGCCGTCCGGGCCCCACGCCAGGGACGCGTCCTCGATCAGCGCGCCCTTGTCCCACTTGTCGAGGATCATGTGGGCGAAGTCGATTAGTATATGGCCCGGCCCCGCCGGGAAGCGATGCCGGCTGATGCCGCAGCGCTCGGTCACGGTCAGCTCGCTCAGCACGCCCGATTCCAGCCGCACGCGGTAATAGCCGGGTTCGGCATGTTCGTCGGAGAAGCGCTGACGATAGCCGAGATCGGCCTCGCCCAGCTTGCCCGGCTTGAGCTTCAGCGGCCCGCGCGTCGGCACCACCAGCACGTCGAGCATGTCGCCGATGCCGGTGCCGGACAGATGGGTGTGGCTGAACCCCATGATCGAACCGTCGGTGCGGTGATAGCCCGAGCACGCGTCCCAGCGGCTGTTGTCGGTGTCGGGGCTCAGCTGCGCCATGCCGAACGGCAGCGACGCGCCGGGAAAGGTATGCCCGTGGCCGCCGGTGCCGACGAACAGGTCGGGCTTGCCCGCGGCGGGTGCCTGCGCCCAGGCACGCCCGGGCAGCGCCCCGCCCAGTGCCGCGAGCCCGGAGCCGGCGAGCAGCTGCCGGCGATTGGTGACGATCATCGTTCTTGGTCTCCGGATCAGTAGCGCGCCTTGAGCAGCGCCGGCTTGCGGCGCTCCAGGTCGAGGATCAGGTCGCCGAACAGGCCGTTGACCCACGCGAACCAGGTGCGGGTGAACTTGCTCGGATCGTCCTTGTGGAAGCTCTCGTGCATGAAGCCGGTGCCGGCGTGCGTCGTCTTGAGCCAGTGCAGGCACTCGCCGATCGTCGCATCGTCGTCGCTGTTGAAGGCGTGGGTGATGATCGACATCGGCCAGATCATGTCCATGCCGATGTGCGGCCCGCCGATGCCCTTCGCCGCCGTTCCCTCGAAATAATAGGGGTTGCGCGGGCTCCAGGCGAGCGCGGCGGTGCGGCGATAGAGCGGGTCGTTGCGGTCGGCGGCACCCAGCAGCGGCAGCGCCGACAGGCTCGGCACGTTCGCATCGTCCATGAAGATGGTGTCGCCGAAGCCGTTGACCTCGAACGCCCAGACCTCGCCGCCCTCACCGTCCGACATCTTGCCGTGCGCATCGAGCGCCTTGCGGACGTCGGCCGCCAGTGCCTCGGCATGGGCCGCGCCGGCCGTGTCGCCGCGCGCCTCGCGCAGCACGGTCGCGAGCATGCCCAGCGCCGACACCGCGAACAGGTTCGACGGGATCAGGAACGGGAAGACGCAGGCGTCGTCGGACGGGCGGAAGCCGGAGTGGATCAGCCCGACCTTGCGCGTCGGTGCGCCATAGCCGTCGAACATCAGCGTCTCGGTCGGCGTCGGGGTGTTCCGCTGGAAATGGTACGGCCCCGGCCCGTCCAGCCGTTGCTGCTCCTTGAGCGTGGCGACGGCGCGCGCCATGCCGCGCGCCCAATAGTCGTCGAACGGCGTCTTGTCGCGCGTCGCCGTCCAATAGGCGTGCGCCAGCCGCATCGGATAGCAGAGCGAGTCGATCTCCCACTTCCGTTCGGCGACGCCCGGCTTCATCTCGGTCAGGTCGTCCCTGGCGCCCAAGGTCGACTTGGCCGACGTGTCCTTCATGAACGCATTGGCATAGGGGTCGACCAGGATGCAGCGCGCCTGGCGCTGCAACGCGCCGACGAACAGCCGGCGCAGGTCCGCATCCTTCGGCGCCAGATGGACATAGGTCTGCAACTGCGCGGAGCTGTCGCGCAGCCACATCGCGTCGATGTCGCCGGTGATGACGAAGGTGTCGGGCTTGCCGTCGACGGTGCCCGTCTGCACCGTCGTGTCGAGCGTGTTCGGGTAGCAGTTCTCGAACAGCCAGGCGAGTTCGGGGTCGGCGATCTTGGCCTTCACCCGCTTGATCTCCGCCTCCACCGCGGTGCTCACGAAGTTGCGCTGGCCGCGCGGCGGACGCTTGCTGACGAAGCTCTTTCCCTGCGCTCCGGCCGGAACGGCAGCGGCAAGCGCCAGCGCCCCGGCGCCCATCATCACGTCGCGTCGGCCCCAGATCATCGCAATTCCTCTCCTCGTCGTTCTTATTTCGGCGTGCTCATCGAGAACGGAGCTGCGGCCTTGCCGCTCGCCCAGCCCTGGTTCGGCTTGGGCCCCATCACGAAGCGCAGCGTACCGCCCTGCTGCAGCGCCTCGCGCGACAGCCATGCCTTGTCGTGCGGCTTGCCGTTGAAAGTCGCCGACTGGATGTACACGTTCTGCTCGCTGTTGTTGACCGCCTCGATCGTCAACGCCTTTCCGTTCGGCATCGTCATCCGAACGGTGCGGAACAGCGGGCTGCCGATCGCATACTCGCCGACCGCCGGGGTCACCGGATAGAAGCCGAGTGCCGAGAAGACGTACCACGCCGAGGTCTGGCCGTTGTCCTCGTCGCCCGGATAGCCGTCCGGCGCCGCCGAGTAGAGCTTCTTCATCACGTCGCGGACGTGATACTGCGTCTTCCACGGCGCACCGGCCCAGTCGTACAGATAGGGCATGTGCTGGATCGGCTGGTTGCCGTGCGCATATTGCCCCATGTTGACGATCTGCATCTCGCGGATCTCGTGGATCGTCTGGCCGTAATAGCTGTCGTCGAAGATCGGCGGGGTGGTGAAGATCGAGTCCAGCCGGTTGACGAACTTCCTGTCGCCGCCCATCAGGTCGATCAGCCCCTGGACATCCTGCATCACCGACCAGCTGTAGTGCAGCGAATTGCCCTCGGTGAACGCATCGCCCCATTTGTACGGGTTGAACGGCGTCGCCCAGCTGCCGTCCTGGTTGCGCCCGCGCATCCAGCCGCTCTGCGCGTCGTAGAGCCGGCGATAGTTCTGCGCCTGCTCGGCGTATTTCTTCGCATCCTCGGTCTTGCCGAGCGCGGCGGCGAGGCGCGAGAGCGAGAAGTCGGCGGTCGCGTACTCGAGCGTGCGGGCGGCATTCTCCTTGATGCCTACGTCGTACGGCACGTAGCCGAGGCGGTTGTAGTATTCGACGCCTTCGCGGCCGACGGCGTTGACGACGTTGCCGCGCTTCTCGGTGGGGCGACCTTGCGAGGTGATCGCGTTCTTGACCATCGCCTCGTACAGCGTCTCGACGTCGAAGCCGCGCACGCCGTTCAGATAGGCGTCGGCGATCAGGTTGGCCGAGTTCGATCCGATCATCACGTTGCGATAGCCCGGGCTCGCCCACTCGGGCAGCCAGCCGCCCTCCTTGTAGGTGTTGGCGAGGCCCTGCATGATCTCGGCATCGCGCTCCGGGTACATCAGCGCGAACCACGGGAAGACCGCGCGCCACGTGTCCCAGAAGCCGTTGTCGGTATAGAGCACGCCGTCGTGCACCTTGCCGTCGTACGGGCTGTAGTGGACCGTCTTGCCGGCGGCGTCGGTCTCGTGGAACATGCGCGGGAACTGGAGCATGCGCCACAGCGCCGAATAGAAGGTGCGGCGGTTGTCGATGTTGGGGTCGCTGACCTGGACCCGGCGAAGCTCCTTCTCCCAGATCTGGCGCGCCTTGGCTTCGGTCTGGTCGTAGCTGTCGCGGACGATCTCCCGCTCCAGGTTGCGCACCGCCTGTTCGGGGCTGATGAACGAGGAGGCGACCTTCACCCCCACCTGCTCGCCCGCGCGCGTCTTGAAGCTGACCACCGCGCCGACGTGATCGCCTTCCTTGCTCCGATCCGCCGTCACCTGGCCGTTGTCGTCCCAGGTGCGGGTGACGGTGAAGTCGCGGTCGAACTCGGCGACGAAGTAGTTGTGGAAATTGTCCGGGACGCCGCCGTGGTTGTTGCGGACGTAGCCGGTGATGCGGCGCTTGGCCGGATCGATTTGGACCATCGAGCCGCCGTTGTAGGCGTCGAGGATGATGTGCGCGTCGTCGGCCTTGGGGAAGGTGAAGCGGAACTGCGCGGCGCGCTCGGTCGGCGTCACCTCCGCCGTCACGTCATAGTCGGCCAGATAGACCTTGTAGCGGTACGGCCGGCTGTCCTCCGCCTTGTGGCTGAACCAGGAGGCGCGTTCCTCCTCCTTGACCTTGAGCGGCCCCGTCTCCGCGAACAGCGCGAAGGCGGCATAGTCGTTCATCCAGGGGCTGGGCTGGTGGGTCTGCTTGATGCCGTTGATCTTGTGCTCGGCGTAGGTGTAGCCCCAGCCGCTGCCCAGCTTGCCCGTCACCGGCGTCCAGAAGTTCATCCCCCACGGCACCGCCACCGCGGGATAGGTGTTGCCGTAGGACAGCTGATAGGTGGAATCGCTTCCCATCAGCGGGTTGACCAGGTCGACCAGCGCCGGTTCGGCGGGCGCTTCCTGCGCGCTCGCGGGCACGATGGTCGAGCCGAGCGCACTGGTGAGCAGCATTGCTGTCATGCTGCATGCGCCGATGAACTTCTTCACGATCCGGTCTCTCCCCGTTCCAAATCTTTCTCAGCCGTCGTTCTGGCGAACGTCGGAAACTCTTAGCGCGCCGCCGCGGTCGAGCCTCGGCGTCAGAGCAGGCGCGCCCGTCGTTGCACCGACGCAACGACTATCGTTTCGCGCCTGCTGCGATCGGACGCGGCTTCACGCCTTCGTTGGTCATCACCACCGGCTTGATCGTCCCGTCGGCGGCAAACTCCATGCGGTCGATCGCGACCTGGCGGTGCTCGCCCTTGTCGTCGCCCAGCGGGCGGCGGTGATAGACGATGTACCAGTCGTCGGTGCCCGGCACGTTGACCACCGAATGGTGCCCCGCCCCGCGCGCGATGCGGAAGTCCTGCGCCAAAATCTTGCCCATCGGCTTGAACGGCCCGGTCGGGCTCGGCCCCATCGCATAGGCGACGCTATAGTCGGGTCCGGTCCAGCCGCCCTCCGACCACATCAGATAATAGGTGCCGTTGCGCTGGATCATGAACGACCCCTCGACGTAGCCGGGCGGCGTGATCTCCTTGTACGTCGTACCGTCCTCGAACGGCACGACCGACTTCAGGTCGGCGCTCAGCTTGACGACGTTGCAGTGCTTCCAGCCGCCGTAGAACAGATAGATCTGCCCGTCGGTGTCGCGGAAGGCGAAGGGATCGATCGGCTGCGCGCCGTTGTGAAAGGCGCCGATCAGCGGCTTGCCCAGCGCATCCTTGAACGGACCTTCGGGCTTGTCGCTGACGGCCAGGCCGATGCCGCCGACCTCGGCATCGCTCTGGATGTCGTTGGCGCTGAAGAACATGTAGTAGCGGCCGTTCGCCTCGATGACCGAGGGAGCCCAGATCGCATAGGCCGCCCAAGCCGCGTTCGCGACATCGAAGACGTGGCGGTGCTTGGTCCAGTGGACGAGGTCGGGCGAGGAAAACGCGTTGAAGAAGGTCTGCTGCACGTAGGACGGGCGCACCGTGTTGCGCTTGCGCAGTTCCTGCTGGTGCGGCGTGAAGCGGGGCGACACGTCGGGCGTGCCCCAGTCGTCGGAATAGGTCGGGTAGATCCAGTAGCGGTCGCCGAACACCCGCGCCTCGGGATCGGCATACCATCCCGGTACGATCGGGTTCTCCGCCAGCGCCGCCGTGCCTGCAACGAGCGCCGCACCCGCCAGCAACGCTTTCATTCCCGATCGTATCACCCAGTCCTCCCCGCCGTGGCCCGCGCTGTTCGGCGGTGCCGCCAATATGTGTCAGTCCCGTGACCCGAAACAAAGAGGTGGCTCCCGAAGGAGCCACCCCAGGCACGGGAAGCCGTATGCGTCAGAACTTGTACGCCAAGCCCACGTAGAAGCGGCGTCCGGCGTAGACGTTCGAGATGAAACGGTCCTTGGTGTCGTTGCCGAGATGCTGACGCTGCTCCGACTTGGTCAGGTTGATCACCGAAGCCGTCAGCTGCAGGTTCTCGAACACATTGTACGATCCGTTCAGGTCGACCTGTTCGTATGGATCGTCGTAGATGTTCAGGCCGGACGACAGCCCACGCACCACCTCGCCGCGGCGGTTGTACGAGGCACGGAGCAGGACGGGACCCCGCTCGTAATAGACCGACGCGTTGACCTGCGTCTTGGCGCTTCCGACCAGCGGCGACGTGCCGACCTTCGTGCCGTTCAGGCTGACGTCCGCCACCGAGGTGTCGTTGTAGGTGAAGTTCACCTGCGCGCCGAGCCCGAATTCCAGCGTATGCTGGGCATAGACCTCGACGCCCTGGGACACGGCCTTCGAGCCGTTGGCCTGCGTCGAATATTGTTGGACGAGTTCCTGCTGACCGGCGACCTCCAGTTCAAGATCGAGCACGACCGGAACGATGAAGTCGGCCACATCCTTGCGGAAGAAGGTCGCGCCGACGACCGAGCCGGGATGGAAGTACCATTCGATGCCGAGGTCGTACTGCCAGGCGTTGAACGGCTGCAGGTCGAAATTCCCGCCGTTGCCGAACCAGCCGGGAAGCGCACCGAACTGCGCGCGGTCATAGACGAACGCATCGGAATTGAAGGTAAGCGACCGTGCGCCGGCGAGGTCGCCATAGCCAGGACGCGAGATCACCTTCGACGCCGCACCGCGGATCAGCAAATCCGGCGTCGCGTTCCACGCGATGTTGAAGCTCGGCAGAATATCGGTGTAGCTCTTGGACTCGTTGACTGGGCTGAAGACCTTCACCTCTCGCTGGTTGAGCGGAAGCACGAGGCAGTTGCCGTCCTCGCCAACGGGCGGTGGAATGAACGGGTCGCCATTGGTGTTCTGGCAATAGTCGTTCTCGTAATAGAGAACATCGGTCGAGACGCCGCTCTGCTTGGTATTCACCACGCGCAGGCCGAGGTTTCCGCGGATCGCATCGGTACGGAAATTTACCTGCGTGTAGCCGGCCCAGATCCGCTCATTGATGTTGTACAGGTTCTGCGGCTCGGGCACGTAGACCGGGCCGTTGTACGTGTCGTTCAGGTACTGGATGTACCGCTTGATGTTGATCGCCGGGAACGCGCTGCTTTCGAAGCCTCCAGCGATGTTGCCGATCGACTTATCGAAGAAGAACTCCGGCAACGCCAGCGCACCGCCGGGCGTGTCCTGGAAACGACGGGTGTTGTTCGCGTCCGAGTACCACTCGTACCGCCCCGTCTCGCGATGAACGTGCCCGTCGCGCCATTTCGCACCGACCTGCACGGAGTCGATGAAGCCATCGAACTTGCGCGTGGCATCAACTTGGGCGTAGCGCTGCGAAATCGAGCTGTTGGTGAAGCCCGATCCGGTCGAGCCGAGATCGATCTGCGCCACGCCGTTCAACATGTTCTCCAGCACGTCGGGCGAGAACTGCATCGCCAGCGACTGGTCCGTGAAGTTCCAGTTGCTGAGCTTGTTGCCGTTCACCGTACCGCTGCGCGGCTTGGCCTGTGCGAAGAACTGGAACGAAGGCCCGCCGGTGGCACGGGTCTTGCCGAGGACGAAGTCGACCTTCAGCCGATCATGCTCCCACTCACCGCGGACGTCGTAGGTGTTGGAGACGGTCTTTTCGCGCTGATAGGTATCCTGCGGGGCCGGCGTTTCCATGGTGCACAGCGAAGGTCCGGTACGGCAGCCCGTCCCTTCCGGCGGGACTTCGAAGCCGGCGCCGGTGAAGATCGTGCCGCTCGGATCGAGTGTCGCGCCGGTGAAGAAGTTGCCATAGCCCCATTCCGGCACCTTGATGCTGCTCGAGGTATAGTTGCCGTTGAGCTGGAAGCGGAAATAGTTGGCGGTGATCGTCAGGTCGTCGAACGGCCGCATCTGCGCCGTCGCCTGGATGCCGAGCCGCTTGCGCTTCTGGTCGAGCACGGTCGCACCGACCGACTGCGGCGCCCAGTACCCGCTGTAATGCTGCCCGTCGCGAGTGGTCGTTCCGCCGTTCTTCCCGCTGTTCCAGTAGGAAATCGCATCGTTGTTCGCGAACGTGTTGCCGTCGACGTCGGTGGCCGGGTTCTTGGTCTTGTCGTCGGTCCACCACTGCCAGCTGTTGGCGTAGGCGCTCAGCGAGCGGTTGGTGCGCTCCTGGTAGGTTGCGCCGACGAGGAAGCCGAGGCGCTCTTCGGGATCCTTCCACGAGATGAGGCCGGACGCCTGGGGCTCGAACTTCTCCGTCACATCGGCATAGGTGCCCTCCACGGACACCGTACCCGACCACGCGTCGAGATCGAACGGGCGCCGCGTGTGGTTGATGATGACGCCGCCGACGCCGCCTTCATCGAGCCGCGCCTCCGGCGACTTGAAGACCTCGACGCTGCCGATGAGGTTGGACGGCAGCAGCAGATAGTTGAACGAGCGCGACGGGCTGCCGGAGTCTGCCGAAGCAATGAAGTTGCCGTTGAGCTCCGTCAGCGTCAGGTCCGAACTCAGGCCGCGAATACTGACCCGCGACCCTTCGCCGCCGTTGCGATCGATGATGACGCCCGGTACGCGCTGCAAGGAGTCGGCGACGTTCTTGTCCGGGAACTTGCCGACGTCTTCGGCGGTGATGACGTCGACGAATGCGTTGGCCTCTCGCTTCTGGTTGAGGCTTTCTTCGATCGACCGGCGGTAGCCGGTGACCACGATCGAGTCGCCGCCGGCATCGTCCTGCCCGGCTGCGACCGGCGCATCGGTCACCTGATCCTGAAGGCCGCTGGGCGCGACCGTCGAATTCGGATCGCCCGCCGGCGCAGACGTCCCACCGTCCTGCGCGTGTGCGACACCGCCCATGGCCACGACCACGCTCGCGGTCACGAGCAGATGGCGCACCAAGCCGGCACGCGAAGCCGCAGTCGATCGACAAAGCTGACGAGCGTTCATCTCCATCCCCATCCTAGTTGCGAGGGCACGTTCGCCCTCCCCCTCACGCTTTGTGTTCTTCGCGACGGCTGCTGCGGGAATCGCTTACTGCCGATCCACCGATCAACCCGTCGCGCCTCCATTATCATGATACAAAAAGTAAATTGTCAATTGGATGGTTGGGCTCGGAAAGCGGCTCGGTCAGATCATCGTACAGTTGTTGCCAAGTCGCCACTGTTAGCGATAACAGCCGTAATCCGGATGTTATTTGGTGCGGCGCACAATCTATTACGCCGATTTTCGGATGCGGGCCTTCTTTGCTGGCTCGACGGTTGCAGGCGAGGCTGCTCCGGGCGTCTACGCGTAGCGGCAAGGCATGCACTCCCTGCCTGAACAGGGTGCCTACAGAAGCGCTACAAACGCCCGTAACGTATCACGCCCAGCGATCACGCCATGGTGGCCAACAGCGCACGTTTGTCGATCTTGCCGATGCTCGTCAGCGGCAATGCCGCCAGCAGCCGCAGTTCGCGGGGCCGCTGATACCGCGCAATCCGTGGGGCAAGCCACTCGGACAAACCATCCGCGTCGACCGCACCGTCGGCACGCGGAACCACGAAGGCGACCAGTCGCTGACCGTAGACCGCGTCCTCAACGCCGATGACGGCCGCCTCGCGCACGTCGGGGTGGGCGAGCAGGACCCGCTCCACCTCCCACGGGCTGACGTTCTCGCCGCCAGAGACGATCCTATCGTCCGCCCGCCCGCGCAGGAACAGCCGCCCCGCGGCATCCCGCATCGCGAGATCGCCGGTGTCGAGCCACCGCCCCGCCGCGCTCGCCAGGCTGCTGCGCACCCACAGGTGTCCGGCGACGCCGTCGGCAAGGCTGCGTCCCGCCTCGTCGCGGATGTCGATCGACACGCCCCAGATCGCGCGGCCGATCGTATCGGGACACGCCGCCAGATCGTCGGGGGTCGCCATCGCCGCCACGCCGGCCTCGCTGGTGCCGTAGAGATTGAACAGCACCGGCCCGATCCGCGCGCGGGTTTCGGCTGCCAGCCGCGGCGGCATCTGGGCGCCGCCGCACACGATGCGACGCAGCGCCGGCAGTTCGTCTGCCAGGCACAGCAGGCGCTGAAGCATGGTCGGCACGACCACCAATGCGTCGACCTGTTCGGTCTCCAGGCACGCCGCGGTCCGGCGCGCGTCGAAGGCGCGGGTGAGACGAACCGTCCGGCCAAGCGCCACCGCGATCAGCAATGCCGCCAGCCCGAAGCCGTGGAACAGCGGTACGGCGATCCAGACCGACCGGCACCCACCGAGGTCGAGCGTACCCACCAGATCCGCGAAGCCGCGCGCGACGTTCGCGATCGAAGGCGCACGCGCGGCGACTTTGGGCGCGCCGGTCGTTCCCCCGGTGAGCACCACGATCCGGCCCGGCGCGACACGTCCGATCGGCCTCTCCTCGGCCGACGCCTGCGCCGACAACGACGCGAGGTCGAGCACCCGCGCCGCGCCCCCCTCAAGCAACGGCGCGGTATCCGCTTCGGCGAGCACGAGCCGGATGGCGTGCGCCTCGACCAGATCGCGCAGCTGCAGGGTCCCCATGTCCGGGTTCAGCAGGAACACGTCGCCGCCCGCCCGGGAGATCGCGAAGACCGCGCGCACCAGCGGCACGCCATTTCGCGCCAGCACGCCCACCGGTCGTCCGGGCGCGACATCATGCCGGTTCCGAAGCAGCGATGCCAAGGCGTCGCACCGTCGGGCAAGCGCGTCGAACGAGGTCCGCCCAAGGTCGTCGACCACCGCCCCCTCGGCCGTCCCGCCGATCCGCAGCAGGGTCGTCAGATGCGGCCCTGACGTCGCGACTGCCGCGACGAGACGCAGCCAGCGCCGGGGATCGAACAGGCCCGCACGCCACAGCCCCGGGAACATCGCCGCCCGGCCGTTCATCGCAGCGCCGCGCGTTGCTGGCGATCGAGCCACGCCTCCCACGCCCTGCCACCCAGCGCCGCCGCCATTCGCGCCGGCGGCAGCCACCATGGCATCCAGCGGCGGCGGCGGCTGAGCATGGCCGCGACGATGCGCACCGCCGCCTGCTCCGCCGACATCGCGGGCACGCGATCGTAGATCGCGGTCGGCGCGATCATCGCGGTGCGGACGAGCGGAAGGTAGAGCGAGCTCACCGCCACGCCGCGCGCCCGCAACTCGGGCGCGGCGCAGCGCAGCCACTGGTCGAACGCCGACTTCGACGCCTGATACGGCCCCCAATAGGGAGCGGGCGGCAGCAGCACGTTGGCCGCCGAGACGTTGATCACCTGCCCGCCCCGCGCCACCAAGCCCGGCGCGGCGGCGAGTACCAGCCGCGCCGGCGCGAGATAGTTGACACCATTGGTGCGACCGATGTCATGAAAGCGGTCGAGTGCGTCGAACAGGGGACGACGAATGGACTTGCCGGCATTGCTGACCAGAATGTCCGGAGCGAGCGCCGGCAGCTGCGACGCCAGTCGCTCGACCTGCGCGGGATCGTTGAGGTCGGTCGCGAACGCCTGTGCCGAACCCGAACGGGCACCGATTTCCGCCGCCAGCGCTTCCAGCCGCGCGGCGTTGCGCGCAACCAGCAGCACCCGCGCGCCGGAAGCCGCCACCAGCCGCGCCACCTGCTCGCCGATGCCGGCGCTGGCGCCGGTCACCAGCACCGTCTTGCCCTCGAGCGCGCGAGCGAGTGCGCGTCGATCTACCGACACCGGCGGAAACAGCAGGGATTGTAGAATCGCCGCACCCATGTCCGGCGAAGGTGGCACGCCGCCGGATATTGTAAAGCGGCGGCGCGTTTACGCCGCCGGCGTCGCCGCGGCGCTGCGTCTGGCTGCGGCGGCAGTCGCGCTGCCGCTGTTCGCCTCGGGATGCGACGGTGTGTCGTTGCGCGAACCGAAGAAGGTCGAGACGCTCGACCGCCGCGCCGCCGAGGCCGCGCAGGCGATCGGGCTGACGCTACCGCCATCCACCCGCATCGAATTCGCCAAGCATGAGGGCTGGATCGACGACGCCGCCTGGCTGGCGTTCGTCGTCGACGACGCGGAGTGGCGCACGCTGGAGGCGCAGTTCGCACGCGCGGATCCAGAGGCGCTCCCGTACTCCGCAGAGGCCGTCAGCCACCTGCCGGCGGACGAAGAGGGGTATCGCCCCAGCCGGCAACCCAGGCTGGTCGCCCGTCAACAGCGATGGCGGAACGGCACCGAGGCGATGAACATCGGCTATGCGGCGGCGGGGCCCGGCAAGCGGCGCGTCTTCCTGCTCTGGCACCAGTTGTAGACGCCGCGCGGACGACCGCGCCTAGCCGTCCGCCCCGTCGAGCAGCGCCAGCGCGTTGCGGTACTTGTCGGCGCGCAGCCGGTCGCGGTCGGTGATCTCCGGCAGCCGCGACAGGTCGAGATTGTCCGCGATGTCGGCGCGCTTGACGTCGCGCGCGGTCGGGCACGCCGCACAGCGCGCAACGAACGCCTCGTAGCTCTCGTCCTCGCGCCGAGTGAGCGCATCGACCGCGTCCGCGATCGCGCTCCCGAACCGCGCCCGGATCGTCTCCAGCGCGACGTCGCCATCCTCGACCACGTCGTGCAGCACCGCGGCGATCCGCCGCTCGGTGTCGCGCTGCTGGAGCATGATCCGCAAGGGATGGAGGATGTACGGGGTACCCGCCTTGTCGGTCTGCCCGCGATGCGCGTCGACCGCCATCACGATCGCCTGGTCCAGCAGGGCAGCGTCCCGCGCAGCTTCGCTCTCCATCGGCTTCTCCCTGATCTGACAACGCCTGCATAGCGTGCGACCGAGGTGGAAGCGACCGGCATCCACCATCCTCCGCTGGCGGTACCGCGCAGTCACTCCGTCTTCGTGATGGTCTCGGCGAGCACGGCCACGACGACGCCGACCTTGCGCACGGCCATGCGGTTGAAGACGGTCCTACCGTCAGCACGCAGGTAGAGGCGCTGGTCGGCGGTGAGCCCGCCCTTCATCCGGAACGTCAGGTGGAGGAGGTTGCCGTCGATCACCCCTGAGATCGGCCCGGCGGCATCGCTCAACGTTCCGGCGAATTTCCCCGGCGCGATCTGGCGAATGCGCCAGGTACGCTGCCGGACGGGCTTGTCGCCCTCCCGCACCGATTGCGTCACCACCAGCGTGCCGTCTGGCTCGACGTGGCCGATGCTCGCGACGCGAATTGCCGTTCGCCGCCCGCCGATGACGGCCAGCGTGCCGCTCCCCTCCGTGCGGCCGACGAAGAAGTCCGCCGGAGAAAATACGGGGGTTCGCATCGTCAGCGCGGCCGGCGACGACGGCAAGGACACGCATCCGGCCGCTCCGAGCAACGGAAGCGAGGCGAGGATCAGCCGCGCGCGAAAAAGCGGTAGGAAACGGGCTCGCATCTCGTTCCTCCATCGCATTCGATAGGACGGCGGCATCGTCCAACGAAAAGGGGCGCCCGAAGTGTCGAGCGCCCCTTCCCTAACCGAGCCGCGCTTGGGAGCAGCTCGTGTTCTTTCGGACCGTGTCCGCGATCACATCCCGTTGGACAGGTTCGTGTCGGGATCGTTGGTCCGCATGTCCTCGGCCTTGGCGTCGCCGGTCTCGCGCACCGCATCGGCCTGGTTCTCGAGACGGTCCTCGGCGGCTTCGGTCGTGGTGTTGTCGGCAGCCTCTTCCAGGTTGTCCGCCATCGCTTCGGCGTTCGCCTCGATGTTGTCGGCAGCCTGTTCGCGCGGGCTGGAATTGCACGCCGCGAGCGAAAGCATTCCCGCTGCAGCACCCAGAACGAGCATCTTCTTCATTATGCTTAACCCTTGTTGTGGACGGCACTTCAATTCGGGGCAATAATCGCCGGCCCGCCGCTTTGTTCCGGATGCGCGACAAAAAAGATCGTGTTGCGCGGCGAACAGTGGCGCTACCGGCGCCGCGTGAACCTTGGGACGTACTCGGCCAGCTCGGCGTTTTCCGACTTCCCGCCCCCTCGGTATCCCATCGAAAACAAGCAGTTCGACCGCACCGCCGCGTCCCAGAGTCGCCGCTGTATGCGGACGGCGTCGGCCAGGAAAACGTCGCGCGTTCCCGTCTGCACCGTCTCTGCACGACTTCGCCACCGATCGTGGAACGGCAGCTCGCTCGCGGCTGGATCGCTGGGCCGCATCGAGGTGCCGACAACGGAGATCGGCATGCACGACAGCGAACCGCGACGACGCTTCACCTTCCTCACCAAATGTCTCGGCGCGGGTGCGCTGATCGGGGTGGCGAACCTGCTCTTCTACGGCGAGTCGGCCGGCGCCACCCTCGGGGGCTTTGCGCTCGCCTGGCTGGCGGTGCTGGCGGCGACCCGGCCCGACCTGCGCCGCCATTCCGCCGCACGGCTCGCGCTCTTGGCAGCCGCCGGATTCGCGCTCGCCATGGTCGACGATCCCGGCGCGCTCGACCTTTGGCTGTTCTGGATCGCGCTCACCTCCGCCAGCGTGTTGCCGCAGCACTGCTACACCGATGCGATCGGCTGGTGCGGCAAGCTGGCGCTGCACGCGCTGGTCGGGATCGTCGCACCCCTTCGCGACCTCCGCCGCTGGATGAAGGCGGGCCGCGCCGGCAAGGGCCGCACGCTCGCTGCCGTCAGCGGCCTGCTCCTCCTGCCGGTGGGCGGCAGCGTGGTGTTCCTGGCGCTGTTCGCCAGCGCCAACCCGCTGATCGGCAACGCCTTCGCCACCATCGAGTTACCCGATCTCTCCTCGGCGATCCTCCACCTGCTCTTCTGGAGCGCGGTGCTGCTGCTGGTCTGGCCAAGCCTGCGTCCGCGCTTCCAGATGATCAGGATCGAGCCGTCGTCCGAAACGAACGGACACAGCTTCGGCGTTCCGGTGGCGACGGCGACGCTGTCGCTGGTCGCCTTCAACGCGATCTTCGCGATCGAGAACCTGCTCGACCTCGCCTTCCTGTGGAGCGGTGCGCCGCTTCCCACCGGGGTGACGATGGCCGACTATGCCCATCGCGGCGCCTATCCGCTGATCGCGACGGCGTTGCTGGCAGGCGTGTTCGTGCTGGTCGCCGCCATTCCCGGGACCCCGGCCGCACACAGCAGGACGGTTCGCCGGTTGATCGTGCTTTGGGTCGGGCAGAATCTGCTGCTGGTCGCGTCCAGCATCCTGCGCACGATCGACTATGTCGCGGCCTATTCCCTGACTGTCCTGCGGCTGGAGGCGCTCGCGTGGATGGCGCTGGTCGGCGTCGGGCTGGTGCTGATCGTGTGGCGCATGCTCGCCGGCCGCTCGGTCCAGTGGCTGATCAACGCCAACGCGGTCGCCGCGGGCGCGGTACTCGTCGCAGCGAGCGTGCTCGACCTGGGCGCCACCACCGCGAGCTGGAACGTCCGCCACGCCCGCACCGCCGGCGACCTCGACCTCTGCTATATCGAGGAGCTCGGCGCCTCCGCGCTGCTGCCGCTGGTCGAGCTGGAGCGGCGCGCGGGCGGACCGGTCCTCCGCGATCGCTCCGCCTATCTTCGCTCCCAAGCGATGTACCGGGTCGAGGCGGATCAGGCAGACTGGCACAGCTGGACCTGGCGCAACGCGCGCCGCCTCACCGCCGCGCGCGGGCTGCTCGGCGACACGCCACCGCGCGTGCGGGACGTCTATCAGGGCCGCGCCTGCGGCGGGGCGCCGCTGCCCCCCGATCCCGATCTCGTCGCACCGTCGGACCCGGCTGCGTCCGCGATCGATCGCGTCGAGCGCACGTCCGCCGCACCGTTGACGCGGAGGGCGCAACCATGATCCTGTGTCCCATGCCGCGCACGATTCTGGTCGCCGACGACGATCCGCACATCCGCCAGCTGCTGGTCTTCGCACTCGGCAAGGCCGGGCTCGATGCGATCGAGGCCGAGGACGGCGAGGCTGCGCTGGCGATGGTCGAGACGCACCGCCCCGACCTGATCGTGCTGGACATCAACATGCCGCGGCTGGACGGGCTGGAGGTGTGCCGGCGGCTCCGCGCGACGGCCGACCTGCCGATCCTGTTCCTCTCCTCGCGAGACGACGAGATCGACCGGGTGCTCGGCATCGAGCTCGGCGCCGACGACTATGTGGTCAAACCCTTCTCCCCGCGCGAAGTGGTGGCACGCGTCATGGCCATCCTGCGCCGGACCCATGCGCGGCCGCCGGCGGCCGATCATGCCGGCGCCGCCATCCACCATGCGCGGCTCACGCTTGACGTGGAGGGCTGGCAGGCGCACTGGGACACGAGCGAGGTGCCGCTGACCGTCACCGAGTTCTCGATCCTGCGGACGCTGGCGGTGATGCCGGGCAAGGTGTTCAGCCGCGACGCGATTATCGACCGGCTGCACGGGCCGGGCTTCGCCGTCACCGACCGCACGATCGACAGCCACATCCGCAACCTGCGCGCCAAGTTCGCCGGCCTGGGCGGCACCGACCTGATCGAGACGCGCGCGGGGATCGGCTACCGGCTCGGGACCTGTACCGGCACGGCGGCGTGATCGGCGCGGCGAAGGCGTGGGCCAAGCGGCACTGGCCGCGCCTGTCGCTGCGCACCTATCTGTTCGCGAGCTTCTTCGTGGTAGCGGCGCTGCCCGGCGTCGGCGCGGTGTTCCTGCGGGTGTACGAAAACACGCTGGTCCGCCAGACCGAGGCAGAGCTGGTCGCCCAGGGTGCGGCGCTGTCGGCGAGCGCCGCGGCGCTGTGGCCCCGGGATGCGCCGGGACGCCCCGCGCCCCCGACCGCGGCGACGCCGGTCGGCCGCTACGGCGCCGCGGTCCATCCCAACGTCGACCTGAGCGCGACGCCGATCCTGCCCGAACGCCCCTCGCCGGTCTCCGCAACCACGCCTGCGGAGGACGCGCGGCGTGCCGCCTCGCCCCTCGCGCCGATCTTCCGCACGACCCAGCGCACCACCCTCGCCTCGATCCTGCTGCTCGACCGCGAAGGCCGGATCGTCACCGGCACCGCCGCGCAAGGGAGCTATGCCGCGCTTCCCGAGGTCGCCGCCGCGCGCGCCGGCACGCCCGCCACCGTGCTGCGGCGGAACGGCGCGTATCGCGCCACCTATCGCTTCGAATGGCTGTCGCGGGCGGCGGCGATCCGCGTCCACCACGCCCGCCCCGTGGTGGTAGACGGCCGCGTCGTCGGCGTGCTGCTGCTGTCGCGATCGGCACGCTCGCTGTTCGTCGGCCTCTACGAGGATCGCGGCAAGATCGTGTTCGGCGTGCTGGCGATCCTTGGCGTGCTGATCGTCCTCTCGGGCCTGCTGTCGCGCGGCATCGCCCGCCCGATCGATGCGCTGCGTCAGGCGGCGCGGCAGGTGGCGGCCGGAAGCGGCACCGTGCCGACGATCCCGCCGACCGCGGCGATCGAGATCCAGGACCTCTACCGCGACTTTGCGGTCATGGCGGCGGCGATCGAGACCCGGTCGCGCTACCTGCGCGACTTCGCCCATGCCGTCAGCCACGAGTTCAAGACGCCGCTCGCCGCGATCCGCGGCGCGATCGAACTGCTCCAGGATCATGCCGACGCCATGTCGCACGAGGAGCGCCGCCGGTTCCTGGCCAATGTCGATGCAGACGCCAGCCGGCTGACGCTGCTCGTCTCGCGGCTGCTCGACCTCGCGCGCGCCGACATGATGACCGAGACGCACCAACGCCCCAGCGATGTCGTGGCGACCGCGCGCACGCTCGCCGACGCCCTCTCGGGAGGCGGGCTGACGGTCACGGTGAAGGCCGATCGCCCGGAAATCTTCGCGGCAATCGCGGAGAACACGCTCGAAGCGGTGCTGACCACGCTCATCGAGAACAGCCGCCAGGCCGGCGCCACGACGGTCGCGATCGCGGTGCACGCCGGCGACACGGTGGTGGTCGCGCTTTCGGACGACGGCAGCGGCATCCCCGCCGCCGACCGCGAGCGGATCTTCGAGCCGTTCTTCACCTCGCGGCGGACCAGCGGCGGTACCGGCCTGGGCCTGCCGATCGCCCGATCGCTACTCGCCGCAGCCGGCGGCGACCTGCGGCTGGTCGAGGCGGCGCGCGGAACCACCTTCCACCTGCGCCTGCAGCCGGCACGCGGTTCTCGACCCGACGGCCAGCCATAACGGCGGCGGCGTGCCGACAGCGTGCTCAGCGCGAGAGACTGCCGCGCCGGCGAACGCGGGCGGCGTGGACCGCCCCGGCGGTGTGGCAGTGTCCGCGACGTTCCGCGCGGAAGCTCTGCGCCACGCGCTTGCCGTGGAGCATCAGCGGCAGGCCGAGGAAGACCAGCGGGAAGAAGAGGACCATCAGCGGCGATCCGCCCACGGCCACGCAGATCGCACATGCGGTGGCGGTGAGCGCGAGGCCGGCCCCCCGCCAGGCGAGATCGCGGCGGGTCATGCCGCCCTCCGCCCGGCGAGGTTCGCTGCCGCCTCGCCGATGACGACGTCCGCCGACGCGCGGAGGACTGCCGCCGCTCGCTCGCCATCGGTCGCATGCCACAGCACGATATCCGCCGGCTGCACGGCTTCCTCGGTGAGCGCCCTGACGGCATCGGCGCATTCGAAGACCAGCCCGATCGCCGGATCGCGGAGCCGTCCCGCGGCGGCGCGCGCACGGCCGATCAGCGCGGGCGCGCCGTCGATGCCGCGGCCCTCGATCGCGGTGAAGCCGAGCGCCCGGGCATGGCGCACCGTCTCGATCAGCAGCGTGCCGCATCCGCAGTCGGCATCGACGATGCGAACCGCGAACCGGCCGCGCAGGCGCAGCGCCGCCAGTGTGGCGGCAAGCTGCGGCCAGCGCGGGTCGCTGCGTGCGGTCCGGCTACCCGGCGCCGGCGCGCCGGCCGGACGCGACAGCCGCTTGGCGTGGAACGCCTGCATGCACGCCCCCATCATGCCGCGCGCAACCGTTCGCGAGGATCGATGCCGAGCGGCCCGAACGGGACCAGCGGCACGAGCGGTGCCGCGGCGATCTCAAGGCTGGCGTGGTAGGTCTGGCGCTCCGCCTCGGCGAAGCTCAGCGCCGCGCGCCGCGACACGAATCTGCCTTCGAGCTTGCGGCCGCTGTCCTGCACGAGCCAGTGGCCCGCCGTATCCTGGCCGACGTAGATGACGAGCCCGTGTTGGTCGGGCTCCGGAGTGGGTTCGGACGACATGTCGTCTTCCTTCTATGGCCGAGCGTCGTTGCGCTCGACGCCGCACCTATGGGCCGGCGCATAGGGTTTCGAGATCGGTTTGCGGCAACGGCATAGTGGCGCCGTAGTGGTGCGATCGGTTCGTCGCATTTGCGGCCCCCTGCCCGACTGCTCGAACAGCCGGCGGCCGTGGATCAGCAGGAGCACGCCGGTGCTGGCGAGCAGGAAGGTCGTCAGCCCGAGCGCGAATTTGGCAAGTCCGGCCGGGCGCGCGCGGGCGGCGTCGTAGACGGCGCGGTGCGCCAGCGTCGACCCTGCCGAGGCGAGCAGCAGCGCGACGCCGACGAGCCGCGGCGGCAGCCTAACCACCGCAGGCTCCGGTGGCGGGCGTGCCGGGACTGCGCAGCTTCAGTCGTCCCGCGATCCGCGGCGGCGCGCCCGCCGATGATGCGATCGCCGTGGACGGGCGGCGATCGCGCTCGGTGCAGGCGAAGCGCTGTGCCGCCTGATACGAGGCGAAGCGGCCGAGCAGCAGCCCGGCGCTCTCGTGCACCGTCCAGCTTCCGTCGACCTCCTGGCCGACGACCAGCAGGCAGGGTTCCACGTCTTTCATGGGGGTTGCCGTCTCCAAGATGGGGGATGCCGTGGCACACGCCGGATGCTGCCAGCGGGCGCTCGCCTGCCCCTTGTCGAACAGGTGGCTGCCGAGCATCGTCAGCACGCCGCCGGCGCTCGCCGCGACGAAGCCGAGCGCGGCCAAGCCGTAACCGAGCGCGCCCTCGCCATGCGGCGGCAGGCGCAGCGCGACGAGTTGCGCAAAGGCGGCATAGGCCGCGCCCCACAGAAGAAGCCCCGATGCGCGCAGACCCAGGTCCGCGCGGCGCGAGCGATGCCACGACGCCATGCCACAATCCTCGTTGTGGCCGCCCAGCTATCGGCCGCGGCGTAGCAATTCGAGAGCGATTCCGGTCCTTCGCATAGCGCCGGCGTAGCGCCGCGCGATCGCTATCCGTCGGCGCGCAACCGGTAGCCGACGCCGAGCTCGTTCGCGATTACGCTGCCGACCGGGCCGGGCGCTTCGAGCTTCTGGCGCAGGTTGCGGATGACGATGCGGAGATACTCGACCCGCGGGTCCTCGTCCCCGCCCCAGGCGGCGGAGAGCACCCGTTCGTGGGTGACGACCCGGCCGATGTGGCGCGCGAGGATCGCGAGCACGTCGTGCTCCTTGCGGGTGAGATGAAGCTCCTCGCCACCGCGCAGCACCATCCGCCGATCGAGATCGATGCTGAGGTCGCCGCGCCGGACGAT
Organism: Sphingomonas mangrovi; assembly: GCF_047975845.1. Taxonomy (NCBI): domain Bacteria; kingdom Pseudomonadati; phylum Pseudomonadota; class Alphaproteobacteria; order Sphingomonadales; family Sphingomonadaceae; genus Sphingomonas; species Sphingomonas mangrovi. The sequence continues at coordinate 113,844 of NZ_JBIUCZ010000006.1, forward strand.
CCGCGGCGTCGCCTCGGACACGCCCTGGTGACGCAGCGCCACCCGCAGCCGGGCGAGCAGTTCGTCGGTGTCGAACGGCTTGCCGACGAAGTCGTCGGCGCCCAGGTCGAGCGCGGCGACCTTTTCCTCCACGGCGTCGCGCGCGGAGACGACCAGCACCACCGCATCGCCGTCGGCGCGGAGCAGCGGGACGAGGCTCAGCCCGTCGCGATCGGGCAGCCCCAGGTCGAGCAGCACCGCGTCGGGGTGCTCGATCGCCGCCTGGCGCAGCGCGTCGCGCGCGTTGCCGGCCTCGACCACGGTATAGCCGGCGCGGACCAGCGTGTTGCGGAGCAGGCGGCGGATGGCGACTTCGTCGTCCACGACGAGGACTTTGGCGGGCATTCAGGACAGGCCTTCCGGTGCGGGATCGCGGACGATGAGGGCGGGCGGGAAATGCAGCGCGAAGGCGGCGCCGCTACCGTCGTCGCGATTGGATGCCTCAACGGTCATGCCCATCGCCTCGGCGAACGCCTTGACGATGGCGAGTCCCAGCCCGGTTCCGCCGACCGCACGATCGGAGCCTTCGAGGCGGCGGAACGTCTCGAACACCTCCGCCTCGCCGCCCGGCGGCAGCCCCGGTCCCTGGTCGAGCACCGCCAGCCGCAGCTCGCCGAACCGGTGTCGTCCCTCGATGACGATCGGTGTGCCGGGATCGCCGTAGCGGCCGGCGTTGTCGAGCAGGTTGAGCAGGCAGTGATGGAGCAGCTGCGGGTCGGCGCGGACCAGTGGCAGGTCCGGCGGCACGTCGAGCCGGACCGCGTGCCCCTCCAGCGCCCGGCGCGCGTCGTGCGCGGCGCCGGTGACGGCGTCGCTGAGGTCGACCGGCTCGATCGCGAGCTTGAGCGCGCCGGCCTCGACCCGCGCCATGTCGAGCAGGTTGGCGACGAAGCGGTTGAGCCGCGCCGCTTCGCTCTCGATGGTGCCGATCAGCTCGGGGGTGGCGCCGTGGTGGAGCTGCGCGGCGGCGGCGATCACCGCGGTGAGCGGCGTGCGCAGATCATGGCTGACCGACGACAGCAGCGCCGCGCGCAGCCGGTCGCGGGTGCGCACGGTCTCGACGTCGCGCATCTCGGCCGCCAGCCGCAGCCGTTCGAGCACCAGCGCCGACTGATCGATCAGGCTGCTGAGCAGCGGCAGCTGGTCGGCGCGGACGGGATCGCCCGGCGTATCGCGCGCCACACCCAGCACGGCGAGAACATGGTCCCCCGCCTTGAGCGGCTGGAACAGCCATTCCGAGGCGGCGAGCGTGCCCGATCCCTTGCCGGCCGCGCTGCCGGTGTCGAACGCCCAGGTGGCGGCGGCGGTGTCCATCGTGTCGAGCTGATAGGCGGCGTCGCTCGCGGCCAGCATCTCCAGGTGCGAGCCGTGCACCGGCGCAAGCAGCACCACCTGAACGTCGAGCAGCCGCCGCACGTCGTCGCAGATCATCTGCGCCGCGACGTCCGGATCGTTGACGCTGGTGATCTGCCGCAGAAAGCCGGCGAGCGTTGCGTTGGTGCGGGCGCTCGCCGCCGCCAGATCGGCCTGCGCCCGCACGCGCGAGGTCAGCTGGCTGGTCGCGATGGCGATGCCGAGCAGCGCCACCGCCGAGATCAGGTTCTCGGGATTGGCGATGCTGAGCGTGCCGACCGGCGGCAGGAAGACGAAGTTGTAGGCGAGGCTCGACGCCAGGCCTGCGTAGATGCCGGTGCGCAGCCCGAACAGGCTGGCCGCCGCCATGACCGGCAGCAGGTAGAGCAGCGCCACGTTGCCGAGGTCCAGCACATGGAACAGCGCGCTGGCGATGCCGGTCACCGCCGCAACCATCGCCGTCGTCGCCGCATAGCCGGCAGGCGTACCCGGTCGCGCCGGGCGCCGGCGGCCGCGCTGCGGGCCCGTCGGAGCATCCTCAACGGGAAGGACGTGGACGGTAACGCCCGGCGTGTCGCGGATCAGCCGGTGGACCACCGAGCCGTGGCGCAGCTCGAACCAGCGCGAGCGGCGCGACTTGCCGAGGATCAGCTGGGTCGCGCGCGCGTCCGCCAGGAAGCTCTGCAACCCCTCGACCACATTGGGCGCCGGCACCGTCGCGACCGCGCCGCCGAGCTGGGTTGCCAGCGTCATCGCCGCGGCGACATGGCCGTGTTGCGCGTCGGTGAAGTGCGCGGAGCGCGGCGTCTCGATGAACACCGCGGTCCACGGGCCCCGCAGGCCGTCGGCGACGCGCTTGGCGGCGCGCACCAGCACATCGGCGCCAGGCAGCTCGTTGATCGCGACGACGATGCGGTCGCTGCCCGCCCAGGTGCCGCCGAGCCCCAGCGCGCGCACGTCGTCGAGCATCCGCGCGTCGACCGCCTGCGCCGCGCGGCGCAGCGCGAGTTCGCGCAACGCCGACAGGTTCGACTTGGAGAAGAAGTGCGACAGCGCCCGCGTCGCCTCCTGCGGCAGATAGACCTTGCCCGCCTTCAGCCGCTCGATCAGCTCGTCGGGCGGGATGTCCACCACCTCGATCTCGGCCATTTCGAGGATGCTGTCGGGCACCGTCTCGCGCACGCGGACGCGCGTGAAGCTCGCGACGACGTCGTTCAGGCTTTCGACGTGCTGGATGTTGACGGTGGAGTAGACGTCGATGCCTGCGGCGAGCAGTTCCTCGACGTCTTGATACCGCTTGGGATGGCGGCTGCCGGGCGCATTGGTGTGGGCGAGTTCGTCGACGAGCACCAGCCGCGGCGCGCGGGCGAGCACCGCGTCGAGGTCCATCTCGTGCAGCGTGCGCCCTTCGTAAGGGATGTGGCGGCGCGGGATGATCTCGTGCCCGCGGGTGAGCGCTTCGGTCTCGGCGCGGCCGTGGGTCTCCACCACGCCCACCACGACGTCGACGCCGTCGCGTTTGCGCGCGGCGCCTTCGGACAGCATCTCGAAGGTCTTGCCGACGCCGGGCGCGGCGCCGAGGAACAGCTTCAGTCGCCCTCGACCCTCCTGCGCGGCCTGGCGCAGGAGGGCGTCGGGATCCGGTCGTCCGTCGCCGGATGCCGGCATCAGCGCGGCGGCACGTCTGGAGCGCCGCCGCGCGGCAGCGCGTCGAGCGCGCGGTTGAGCGCGAGGACGTTGACGTGCGGGTCGCCGAAGATCGACGTCTCGGTTCCCTCGGCGACCATCGCGCGGACCCGCTCGACGGGCATGCCGCGCACCCGCGCGATCCGCGGCGCCTGCGCCAGCGCCGCCGCCGGCGACAGATCGGGATCGAGCCCCGAACCGCTCGCGGTGACGAGGTCGGCGGGAAGCGCACCCCCCACCCCCTCGCCGCGGCGCTTGGCGACGTCCGCCTGCACGCGGTCGAGCAGCGCTTGGCTCGTCGGCCCTAGGTTGGAGCCCGACGAGGCGATCCCGTCGTAGCCGTCGCTGCCCGCCGCCGAGGGGCGCGTCTGGAAATAGCGGTCGGCGACGAACGCCTGGCCGACCACCGACGACCCGACCACCCGGCCGCTTTCGTCGCGCACCAGGCTGCCGTTCGCCTGCGCCGGAAAGAGCAGTTGGCCGAGGCCGGTCATCGCCAGCGGATAGGCCAGCCCGAGCAGCAGCGCGAACAGGACCGTCATGACGATCGCGGGTCGCAGTGCGGAAGAGAAATCCTTGCCCATGTTCCGATACTCCTTAGGCGAGGCCGAGGCCGCCGACCATCAGGTCGATGATCTTGATGCCGACGAACGGCGCGACGAGACCGCCGAGGCCGTAGACGGCGAGATTGCGCGCCAGCAGCGGCCCCGCCCCCATCGGCCGGTACGCCACGCCCTTGAGCGCGAGCGGCACCAGCAGCGGGATGATGATCGCGTTGAAGATGATCGCGCTGAGGATCGCCGACTGCGGCGTCGCCAGCCCCATCACGTTGAGCACGCCCAACCCTGGATAGAGCGCGACGAACATCGCCGGGATGATCGCGAAATACTTCGCCACGTCGTTGGCGACCGAGAAGGTCGTGAGCGCACCGCGCGTCATCAGCAGCTGCTTGCCCAGCCCCACCACCTCGATCAACTTGGTCGGGTCGCTGTCGAGGTCGACCATGTTGCCGGCCTCGCGCGCGGCCTGGGTGCCGGTGTTCATCGCGACGCCGACGTCAGCCTGGGCGAGCGCAGGAGCGTCGTTTGTGCCGTCGCCGCACATCGCCACCAGCTTGCCGCCCGCCTGCTCCTTGCGGATCAGCGCGAGCTTGTCCTCCGGGGTCGCCTGCGCGAGGAAGTCGTCGACCCCGGCCTCGGCGGCGATGGCGGCGGCGGTCAGCGGGTTGTCGCCGGTGATCATCACCGTGCGGATGCCCATCTGGCGCAGCTCGCCGAAGCGCTCGCGGATGCCCGCCTTGACCACGTCCTTGAGGAAGATGGCGCCGAGCAGCCGACCGTCGCGCGCGACCGCCAGCGGCGTGCCGCCGGCGCGTGCGATCTCGTCGGTGATGCGGCGCAGCTCGGTCGCGGCTGCGGTCTCCCCGGCACCGGGGTTGGCGCGCAGGATCGAGTCGACCGCCCCCTTCTGGATCAGCGTGTCGCCGGTGCGGATGCCGGAGACGCGGGTCTGCGCGGTGAACGGGATGATCTCCGCACCCGCCGGCATCGGCCGCTGCAGATCGAACCGCTCGCGCGCCAGCACCACGACCGAACGCCCCTCGGGCGTCTCGTCGGCCAGGCTGGCGAGCAGCGCCGCCTCGGCGAGCGCCGCCTCGCTGGTGCCGCCGACAGGGCGGAACTCGCTGGCTTGGCGGTCGCCGATGGTGATGGTGCCGGTCTTGTCGAGCAGCAGCACGTCGACGTCGCCCGCCGCCTCGACCGCGCGGCCCGACTTGGCGAGCACGTTGAAGCGCACCAGCCGGTCCATGCCCGCGATGCCGATCGCTGACAGCAGCGCCGCGATGGTGGTCGGGATGAGCGTGATGAGCAGCGCCGCCAAGATGGCGACCGGGATGCTGCCGCCGGCATAGCTGGCGAAGCCCGGGATGGTCGCGACCGCGATCAGGAAGATGATCGTCAGCCCGACCAGCAGCAGCGTCAGCGCGATCTCGTTGGGCGTCTTCTGCCGCTCGGCGCCCTCGACCAGCGCGATCATCCGGTCGAGGAAGCCCTTGCCCGGCTCCACCGTCACCTTGACGCGGATCTCGTCGGAGAGGACGCGCGTCCCCGCGGTCACCGCCGAGCGGTCGCCGCCCGCCTCGCGGATCACCGGCGCGCTTTCGCCGGTGATCGCGGATTCGTTGACCGAGGCGACCCCCGAAACCACGTCGCCGTCGGACGGGATCAGGTCGTTGGTCTCGACGAGCACGATGTCGCCGACCTTGAGCTGGCTGGCGGGGACGCTGTCGAACTCGCGCCCGTCGCCCTTCAGCCGCTTGGCGGTGAGCTCCGCCTTGGTGGCGCGCAGACTCGCCGCCTGCGCCTTGCCGCGCCCCTCCGCCAGCGCTTCTGCGAAGGTGCCGAACAGCACGGTCAGCCACAGCCACACGGCCAGCTGCAGCTTGAAGCCCGTCGAGAGATCATCCTGCCCGATCACGAGCAGGACGGTCATCAGCACCGCGACGGCGGCGGTCACGAACATCACCGGGTTGCGGCCGAGTTCGCGCGGGTCGAGCTTGAGGAACGATGCCTTGATCGCCGGCACCACGAGGTCGGCCGTGAACAGGCTCTTTGTCTGGGTCTTTGCCATTGCGGCCCCCGATCAGAACGATTGTCCGCGGATCATGCTGAGATGATCGGCGATGGGACCGAGCGCGAGGCTCGGCAGGAAGGTGAGCCCGCCCAGGATCAGGATGATCCCGACCAGCAGCCCGATCCACAGCCCGCCCGTGGTCGGGAACGAGCCGGCGCTCTCGGGCGCGACCTTCTTCGCGGCCAGGCTGCCGGCGATCGCCAGCATCGGCACGATGATGAAGAAGCGGCCGAGCCACATCGCAACGCCCAGCAGGCCGTTGTAATAGGGCGTGTTGGCGGTCAGGCCGGCGAAGGCCGAGCCGTTGTTCGCGACGCCGCTGGTGAAGGCGTAGAGCATCTCCGAGAAGCCGTGCGGCCCCTTGTTGAGCGGCCCCGCCAGCCCCGGTTCGAGCACCGACGACAGCGCGGTGAAGCCGAGGATGACGAGCGGCAGCACCGCGATCGCCAGCACCGCGAGCTTCACCTCACGCGCCTCGATCTTCTTGCCGACATATTCGGGCGTGCGGCCGACCATCAGCCCGGCGACGAACACCGCCAGGATGGCGAACAGCAGGAAGCCGTAGATGCCGGCACCCACGCCGCCGACCACGATCTCGCCCAGCTGCATGTTGAACAGCGGGATCATGCCGCCCAGCGCGGTGAAGCTGTCGTGCATCGAATTGACCGCGCCGCACGACGCCGCGGTGGTGATGGTGGAGAACAACGCCGAGGCGGCGATGCCGAAGCGCACCTCCTTGCCCTCCATGTTGCCGCCGGCGACGCCGAGCTGGTGGAGCGCCGGATTGCCTGCAGCCTCCGCCCAATAGGCGATCGTCACCCCGGCGAGGAACAGGATCATCATCGCCGCCAGGATCGCCCAGCCCTGCCGCGGGTTGCCGACCGCCTTGCCGAAGGTCCAGGTCAGCCCGACGCCGATCACGAAGATCGACAGCATCTGCACGAAGTTGGTGAGCGCGCTCGGGTTCTCGAACGGGTGGGCGGAGTTGGCGTTGAAGAAGCCGCCGCCGTTGGTGCCGAGCATCTTGATCGCCTCCTGCGAGGCGACCGGGCCGAGCGTCAGCGTCTGCCGCACCCCCTCCAGCGTGTCGATGCCGACCGTGCCGGCGAGCGTCTGCGGCACGCCGCTGCCGATCAGGAACAGCGCGTAGACGATGCAGACCGGCAGCAGCAGGTAGAGCGTGATCCGCGTGACGTCCGCCCAGAAGTTGCCGACCGTCGCCGCCTCGCGCCGGGCGAAGCCGCGGAACAGCGCGAAGGCCAGCGCGATGCCGGTCGCCGCGGAGAGGAAGTTCTGGATGGCCAGCCCCAGCATCTGGCTGAGGTTCGACAGCGTGCTTTCGCCGCCGTAGCTCTGCCAGTTGGTATTGGTGGTGAAGCTGATCGCGGTATTGAACGACAGATGCTCGCCGACCGCCGCTTGCCCGCTCGGGTTGATCGGCAGCACCGCCTGCAGCCGCAGCACGGCGTAGGTGAAGAGCATCAGCGCCGCGTTGAACAGCAGCATGTGCACCGCATAGCGGCGCCAGCCCTGCTCGGCGGTGGGATCGATGCCCGACAGCGCGTAGAAGCCGCGCTCGACCGGGCCGAGCACCAGGTGCAGCGGGGTGCGCCGCCCCTCGTACAGTGCGTGGAGCCACATGCCGACGGGTTTCGCCAGCAGCAGCAGGATGCCGACGAAGGCGAGGATCAGGAACCAGCCCTGAAGTGTCATGGGTGCCGCTCCTTCAGAAGCGTTCGGGGCGGATCAGCACCGCCACGAGATAGACGAGGAGGCCGAGCGCGGTGAGCGCCGCCAGCCAAAGGTCGAGCGTCATCTCAGCCCTCCCTCACGCGTGATCGCACAGGCGGACGTAGGCGAGCGTCAGCGCCACCAGTCCCACCATGATCGCGATCCAGAGCAGATCCTGCATTGCACGTCCTCCAGGGTTCAGAAGGCAGCCGTCAGCGCGACCACGACCGCACCGCCGGCGATGTTGCCGGTGCCGTCCTGGCCCTTGCTGAAGCTCGGGCGGAGGTAGGCGGCGTCGCGATCGGAGATGTCGGTGTCGACGTAGCTGACGTTGAAGGTCAGGTTCTTCCAGGTGACGTCGGCGCCCAGCGACCAGTCCCAATAGCTGCCGGTGGGCGCGATGGCGGTCGCATTGGGGCCAAGGCCGTTCTGGCCCCAGCCGTGGCCGACGTGCGCCTTGGCGGTGATCGGCGTGCCGGCGAGCGCGATCGCGCCGTCGCCCCACAGGTAGAGGTTGTCGTCCTTGTCGCCCGGATCGGTGTAGACGCCGGCGGCCGCATCGGCGCCCGCTTCGTACCACTTGCCGGTCGCCTGCTGCTTGGGGGCATAGGCGGCGCCCGCGGTCAGCGTGGCGGGACCGGCGATGCCGGTGAGCTTGACGTACGGCTCGGCGAAGTCCGTCTTATCGGCGCCGCCCGGATAGGTGTACCAGGTCAGCCCGACGTCGAGCGTCGCGCCGTCGCCCAAGGCCGCCTTGTAGCCGCCGATCAGGTCGAGCTCCATGTTGGCGCCGCCGAACGTGCCCCAGCCGGCGAGGTTGGACGCCCACACCCCGGCGTAGAAGCCGCTCGTGTGCGCGACGGTGATGCCGCCCTGTATCGCCATCTGCCGATCGGACTGCGACACGCCGCGAAAGCGATAGTCGGAGGCGATCGTCGCCGCGCCGCTGACGGTCAGCTCGGACGGCGGCGCGGTCTCGGCAACGGCCTCCTCGCCAGGCGCCGACTGCGCCTGCGCGCCGATCGGCACGAGCAGGAACGCGACGGCCGCAGCCGCAGGACCAAAGTTCATCACTGCACCCCTTCGAACCGGCGATCGCCGCAGTTGGCGACGCCTTCAGGGTGGGGCGATTAGGCCCAGGCTGCGTAGCAATTCGAGATCGATTCCCGCAAAGCGCATAGTGCTGGCATAGCATTCGCGTTTTTCGGACGGGGCTCCTCATCGTGAGGCTGGAAAGCGTCGGGGCGACCGGACCGCTACGCGCGCCGCCCGGTCGCACCATCGGCCTCAGAAGCGGATCTGCTCCTCGAGCTCGTTGGCGCGGGTCGCCGTCTTGGCGACGAGGCAGGTGCTGTTGATCGTCTCCTGATCCACCTTGCACTCGTAGTCGCGCTGCCTGAGCCACGAGCGCTGGTAATTGCGAAGCGCGATCTTTTCCTGCGGCTTGCTCGCCAGCTGGCGCATGACCTGCTGATAGGCCTTGTTCAGCCGAGCGTCCTGCGACGTCATCTCGGCCTGCGCGCAGATCCCCGACTGTACGGTGTTGTTACCCGCACGGGCTTGGCACGCGAGATACCGCGGCGAGAGGCCCGAAGAATCGTCTTGCGCCAGTGCCGCGGAACCCGACACCAGCAGTCCTGCCGTCAACAGTGCAACCTTCAACATTGCAGTTTCCCTCCCTGAGGTCTTCGGCAGGCCGGTCCGCCACTGCGGACCGGGCCGATCGACGGTGCCATGTGTGTCCCGCACTTGGCGGTTTGTCGATCCCCGGAAGTGTTGGAGGGTGCAAGCGTGGCGGAGACAGGCGTGCGAGGCGCGTGTACAGCACCTCGACGGGACGCAACGGGGGACGTCATGCACAAGATCGCGCTTTGTCTTGCCGCAACCGCTTCGCTCGCCGGCACAGCGCGGGCGAACGACACCACTGCGGAACGCGCCGCCGGCGGCCTGGTGCTCACCCGTAGCGACGCGATCGACATGGTGTCGGAGGACCTGTTCGTCTCCGCCGATCTCGTGCGGGTGCGCTACGTCTTCCGCAACCGCACCGCGGCCGACGTTCGCACCACCGTCGCCTTCCCGCTGCCGGACGACGATCTGGCGGAGCGCGAAGTCCGCGACGTCGCGACGCCCCGCGACTTCGCCACCCTGGTCGACGGCAAGCCCGTGCGCATGGCGGTCGAGCACAAGGCGATCGCCAACGGACGCGACCAGAGCGCGCTGCTCGCATCGCTCGGCGTGCCGGTGACCGGCGACATGGAGGCGAAGCTCGACGCGCTGGGAAAGGACGCGCGCAAGCGACTGATCGCCGCCGGGCTCGTCACGCCGGACAACGGAGGCGACGGCAGCACCGGTCACCTGATCCCCGCCTGGACGGTAAAGGAGACCTGGCATTGGGACCAGCGCTTCCCCGCCGGCCGCGACCTGATGGTCGAGCATCGCTACGCGCCGGCGACCGGGGCCAGCGTGGGCACCGACCTCGCCCTGCCCGGATTTCGCCGAAGCGCGGAGGGCAAGGCCTATGCCGCACGCTATTGCGCCGATGCGGGCTTCCTCGCCGGCATCGACCGGCTCGCACGCGCCGCGGGACGGCAGGCGGCCGCGGCGCTGCCCGAATATCGCGTCGGTTATGTGCTCAAAACCGGCGCCAACTGGCGCGCGCCGATCGGAAGTTTCCGGCTGGTCATCGACAAGGGTGCGCCCGACAATCTCGTCAGCTTCTGTGCCGACGGCGTGCGCAAGATCTCCCCCACCCGCTTCGAAGTACGCCGGAGCAATTGGCGCCCCGACCGCGACCTGGATGTGCTGATCGTCACGCCGCGCGGGTGAGACTTCGCGGGAGTTGGAACTCTCGAGTCTATGTCCAACACATCGAAAACTATTGATCGGCGTTCCGGTTGACCGGCCAAGTCACCGTTCCCATTGCTCGCTTGAGGGCGGCGCGCTAGCCTTTCCGAAACTCGGGAGAGGCATCGATGAAAGCATGGATTGCTACCGACGTTCTCCTGGCCGGACGTATTCGGCATCGCCCGATCCCGGTCGCGGTGCCATCCATCCTCGACTGCTCTTCGCGGCCGTGACGATCCCCATACCTGCGGAAGCGTTGCCAACGGCATGCGACTACGCTCCTCCTGTCAACCTGACGAAGGTCAGAATTCATCGTCGCTCCGCTTGCGTCTCCCTTGTCCCGCGTCCCGCATCGGCCGGAGAGGAGGCGGCATGCGCTTGCGCTCGCTGAGTCGGCTGCTCCTGTTGCTGGCGGCCGCGGCCCTGCCCGCCGCGGCGGACGCCTCCGAATGGTGGTATGTGAACGGCGATCCGGACCGCGTGCTGTTCATCGACAGCAAGTCGATCGAGCGCACCGGCAATATCGCGACCTACTGGACGATGTACGTCCTGCGCGCGGACGCGCGACCGGCGATGACCAAGGCGCGGATGGAGGCCGACTGCGCCAAGCGCGGCGTTCGCTACCTGGCGGAATTCGAATACGACGCCGAGGGACGCTCGTTGGAAGGATCGTCCGCCCGCTCGCGCCTCCTGCAGATCGTTCCGCCGGATTCGCTTGGCGATGCCGAGCGGAACTTCGCGTGCGGCGACGACGGCGACCGCGCCGCCAACGACCAGTTCGCGCTAGGGATGGACGCGACGACGTTCGCCCGGGCGCTGCTCGCGCGGGAGAACAAGCCGGGCGTCGCCCACGCGCTCCACGACGAGCTCGCCGGCGTTCCGAAGGCGGAACCGGATCGCGCCGAACTTCCCATCCAGCCCATCCAACCCGTTCCTGCACCCCCAGCATCGGAGCTCGACGCGATCGATCCCGCCGCACTCGCCCTCAAGGTGGATGATGACTGCGGCGGCAGCCCGGAGACATGCCGCACGCTCGGCGATCGCTATGCCGAGGGCGATGGCATCGCCAAGAACGCGACCCGCGCGGCAGCCTATTACGACCGCGGGTGCCGTGACGGTGGCGACGACTCCTGCGTCGCGCTCGGCATCGCCCATCAGCAAGGCAACGGCGTTCCCAAGGACATCGCTGCCGCCGCACGCGCCTTCGCGGAAGCCTGCGAGAAGGGCGGCGCCATCCGGTGCGTGAACCTAGGTGTTCAGTCCCGGCATCTGGTGGATCGGATTGACGATGAAGCGTTCTGGCTCTGAGGTCCAGAGCTTGGCGATGTATTCGTAGGGTGTGAGGCCGCTGAGCGT
>NZ_JBIUCZ010000007.1:0-118962 GCF_047975845.1 Sphingomonas mangrovi
CCCATTCACAACCCTCAACTCCTCGGCGCGGGGTGGAGCAGCCCGGTAGCTCGTCAGGCTCATAACCTGAAGGTCACAGGTTCAAATCCTGTCCCCGCAACCATACACACAACGCCCTCGCCAGCCAACGCTCGCGAGGGCGTTTTGCGTTCTGGCTACGCGTCTTCTGCGCGCCGACCCATCTCAAGACGGCGCCGACTTCGAAGTGCCACGTTGCGTGGACTTCACCGCGCTCGCCCTGAGCGTCAGGATTATCCCGTCGATGAGGCTGCAGGTGACGTCTGTTGCCTCGCCTTCGTTCTCGGGCGGTTCCGGAAGTCCGCCAAGCGCTCGCCCTTCGTACCCAGGTGCAGATCCGCAGCCCGCGGCTGACCAGGACCGCCAACGGCGTGGCGGCAACTTCCCAGCCGACTTACCTCTGCGACCACCCAGCCTCCTCCGCCGCCACCAGACTCGCGGACTCTGAACAGCCGCATCCCCGGAAGCGTCGAGTCCGTTGCGATTCCGATGCCTCCAGCCTGATCCTTAGCGACTGGCTATCGCCCGAAGACGGCAAACGCCTCGCGATCGTTGCTGCCGCCGCAGAAGCGACGTCGTTCCCTCGTCCCGCGCCGGCCCTCCGGCCTTGCACGCTCGCGCTACGAAAAACGTTTCTTTCTCCGAACCGTCACGATTTTGCCGTGCACGCTTCACAGCTCTGGTCCAGCAGCCCCGCAGCATTTCGGGGGAACCATGCATGATTGACCGGCACCTATTCGCGACCCTGCTCGCCACCACGGCGTTCGGCGTGCCGGTCCAGGCGCAGACCGCGATCGAGGATCGCGCCGCGGCGCCGGAGGGCGAGGAGATCTTCGTCACCGCGCAGAAGATCGAGCAGCGCGCGGTCGATGTTCCGATCACCATCTCGGCGCTCACCGGCGAGCGCATGGCCGAGATCGGCGTCGGCGATCTCGACGAACTGTCCAACTACGTCCCCGGCCTCAACATCCAGGAGCAGAGCGCTAACAATCCCGGCATCGTCATCCGCGGCATCACCTCGGACTCGGGGTCGTCGCAGCAGGGGCCGCGCGTCACCCTCTACTACAACGGCGTCGACATCTCGCGGTCGCGCGGATCGTACCAGGCGATCTACGACCTCGACCGGGTCGAGGTCATCAAAGGGCCGCAGGCGACGCTGTTCGGCACCGCCTCCGCGGTCGGCGCGATCAGCCTCACCTCGGCGCGTCCGCAGCCCGGCGTCTCGGGCGCGCTGACCGGCGGCTACGGCAACTACGACGCCCAACTCGTCTCGGGCTTCGTCAACGCCGGCTCGGACGTGCTTGCCGGCCGCGTTGCGTTCGAGTGGCGCAAGCGCGACGGTTATGTCGAGAATCTGGCGCCCGACCAGGACGATCTCTACGCGCAGGACCAGCTCGGCGTCCGCGCGTCGCTGCGCTATACGCCGAGCGACGCGCTCACCATCGACCTGATCGGCACCTACGATCGCCAGCGCAACAGCGGGACGCCGTTCGTCTCGCGCGCGCTCCCGACCGAGGGCGGTCCCGGCGATCCGTTCGGCAAGGCGCATCTCGGCGGCTCGCCGCTGTCCGAGGCGGTCCTGAGCGACGCGGAGCTCGGGCTCCACCGCGACGTTCACGACGTCAACCTGACGGCGGCCTACGACTTCGCCCCCGGCCTCACCTTCACCACCGTCAACGGCTATCGCGCGTTCGACAGCCGCGAGGTGTTCGACGCTGACGGCTCGGCGGCCTGGTATCTGGAGTTCGCCGAAATCGCCAAGGGATGGCAGGCGAGCCACGAGGGCCGCTTCTCCTACGGCGATCCGCATTGGCGCGCCGCGTTCGGGTGGAACGTGTTCGTCGAGGACAATCGCCAGACGGTGCCCTTCTCGTCGGAGGAGGGCACGTTCATCCAGTGCCTGACGCGCGCGGTGCCGAACCTCGGCTGCATCGACGCCGCGGGCGTGGTGACCGCCGCCCGGGCGACCGCGCTGGTCACGGGCGGTGCGCTCGCGCAGATCCCCTATCGCTCGGTGTACGAGAACCAGGGTCGCAACGACAGCTACTCGGTGTTCGCCGACGCGACCTGGATCCCGACGCCGTCGCTCGAACTCACCGCCGGGGCGCGGGTGCTGATCGAGACGCGGCGTTCGGGCTATCGTGCCGAGGTGCCCCGCCCGCTGCTGCCGACGCTGCTCCCCCCGGCGCTGCGCGCGCCGCTGCTCGCCGCGCTTCCCAGCCTCGTGCTGTCGCTGATCCCGGGTCAGGTCGATACCGGCGGCCGCACCTTCACGGCGGAGGACAGCTTCGCCGCGGTGCTGCCGCGCGTCAACGCGCTCTACCGGCTGAGCGATCGGATCAACGTCTTCGCCACCATTTCCAAGGGCCGCCGATCGCCGGTGGTGCAGCTCAACGCCGCGCGCGTCGGCGGCGTGCCGGCCGCCAACCTCCAGCCCGTGCCCGAGGAGACGGTGTGGAACTATGAAGTCGGGCTGAAGGGCAGCGCCGGTATCGTTTCCGGCGCGCTCGGCGTCTATTATCAGAAGTACGACGGCTTCCAGGTCAGCGTGCAGCAGCCCGACGGGACAAGCCGCACCGAGAGCGCCGGCACCGCCAGCAACCTGGGTGTCGAGGCCGAGCTGTCGGTGCGCCCGACCGAGTGGCTCAACCTGTTCGGCAATCTCGGCTATATCGACGGCGGCATCGACGCGAACGATGGCTTCGCCTCGGCCTATTCGGGGGCCCGCTTCCGCCTCCAGCCCGAATGGCAGGCGGCCGCCGGCTTCACCATCGATGCGCCGCTGGGCGGCGGCACCCGCGTGTTCGCGACGCCGAGCGTCACCTACCGCAGCCGCATCTTCTTCGAAGTGCCCAACAGCCGCGCGATCTCGCAGGGACCGGTGACGCTGGTCAACGCCCGCGCCGGGGTGAGCTTCCGCGACAAGGGCTTCGAGATTGCCGGCTTCGTTCGCAACGCCACCGACGAGCGCTATCTGCTCGACGCGGGCAACACCGGCGGCGGCTTCGGCATTCCCACCTTCATCCCGGCCGAGCCGCGCTTCTACGGCGCGCAGCTCACCGCGCGCTTCTGAGGACAGCAGACATGGCGATCAATCGACGCGGCGCGCTGGCGCTGATCGGCAGCGGCGCGGCACTGGGCGTACCGGGCGCGGGGATGGGCGCGGCCGCCACATCCGCGGGTTTCCGGCACGGCGTGGCGAGCGGCGACCCGGCGGCCGACGGCGCGGTGCTGTGGACCCGGGTCACGCCTGACGCGGACGAGAACGGCGACATCCCCGTGACCTGGCACGTCGCCGCCGCGGCGGACGGCACGCCGCTCGCCTCCGGCCGGACGAGCGCGCGCGCCGCCGCCGACCACACGGTCAAGGTCGAGGCGATCCGGCTCGAGCCCGGACGCGACTATTGGTACTGGTTCGCGCTGGCGAACGGCGACCGCTCGCCGGTCGGGCGCTTCCGCACGCTGCCGGTGGGCGCGGTCGAGGCGCTGGTGCTCGCGGTGGCATCGTGCCAGCTCTATCCGGGCGGGCTGTTCAACGCCTATGCCGACATGGCCGCGCTGCCGCGGCTCGACGCGGTGCTCCACCTCGGCGACTATATCTACGAGTACGGCGCCGACGGCTATGGCGCGGAGATCGGACGCACGCTCGGCCGGCTGCCGGACCCGCCGCACGAGATCGTCACGCTCGCCGACTATCGCCGCCGCCATGCCCAGGTGAAGGCCGACCCCGACCTGCAGGCCGCGCACGCCCGCGCCGCCTTCGTCTGCGTGTGGGACGATCACGAAGTCGCCAACGACGGCTGGATCGGCGGCGCCGAGAACCACGATCCTGCCACCGAGGGCGACTGGAAGGCGCGCAAGGCCGCGGCGATGCAGGCCTATTTCGAATGGATGCCGATCCGCGACCCCCGGCGCGGCCGGCCGTGGGAGGCGATCAACCGCAGTTTCGAGTTCGGCGACCTCGCGACGCTGGCGATGGTCGAGACCCGGCTGCTCGCCCGCTCGCGCCAGGCCGAGGTCAAGGGCGGCACGCCGGGCCCGGAGGACTATGCCGCAGTGATGGCCGAGCGGGCGCGGCCGGACCGCGAGATGCTGGGGGCGGAGCAGCAGCGCTGGCTGGAAGGCGTGCTCGCCGCGTCGGTGAAGGCCGACAAGCCGTGGCAGCTGCTCGGCAACCAGGTGGTGATGGCGCGCGTCGCGGGGCCGGACCTCCGCGCCTTCGCGCCGCGCATCGCCCAGCTGCCGCCCGCCTATCGCGACCGGCTCCAGCAGGCGGTCGCCGGCTTTGCGGCCGGGCTGCCGTTCAACTTCGATGCGTGGGACGGCTACCCGGCGGCGCGCGAGCGGCTCTATGCGGCGTTCCGGCGCGCCGGCGCGAAGCCGATCGTGCTGGCCGGCGACAGCCACGCCGCCTGGGCCAACGACCTGTACGACGCGGCCGGGACGCTGGTGGCGTCCGAGTTCGGCTGCACCGCGATCACCAGCCCGTCCTACGGCGCGCTGCTGCCCGGCGTCGGCACGGCGATCGCCGACGCCAACCGCGAGGTCGCCTTCTGCGACCAGGACCGCAAGGGCTACACGCTGCTGACGCTGACCCCCACGGCGGCGACGGCGGAGTTCGTCACCGTCTCGACGATCCTCGCCAAGCCGTTCGACCGCGCGACCGCCGCGACCTATCGCGCGGCGCCGGGCAAGGAACGGGCGCCCCTGCAGCGGGTGTGAGCGTCGGGGTCCCGGCAAACGCCTTGCTTTCTGCATCGCATCTTCATGTCGGGATGGCAGAAGGGGGGCATGGAGACACGATCCTCGCCGGCCTTGGCACCTGCGTCCCGAGCCCGTCCGCGGCGGCGCGCCCTGTTCACCTTCCGCTCGGGCTATGCCGGCCTCGCGCTGCTGGTGTTCGCGACGGAGGCGGCGATCGCGCTGTGGGTGCGCGACCGCATCGTTCGTCCCTATGCCGGCGACAGCCTGGCGGTCGTACTGGTCTATCTCGTGCTGCGCGCGTCGACGCGCCTGTCGGTGGGGGCGGCCACGGCCGCGGCGCTTGCGATCGCCTGCGCGATCGAAGGGGCGCAGCGCTTCCACTTCGTCCGGCTGCTCGGACTGGACGCCTATCCGGTCGCGCGGGTGGTGCTCGGCACCGGCTATGATCCCCACGACTTCCTCGCCTATGGCGCCGGCGGCATCCTGATCCTGCTGGTCGAGACGCTGCGCGCGCGTCGGCCGGCGCGAAACGCCACGAGCTAGGTCGGTCCCGGCCTTCATATGCGCAGCGACGCCGCCGGCGCTGTCGCAAAAGCGTAACCGCCGCGTCGCGAAGCTGAAACCAAAACCCGTCACCCGCCGCCCGAGCGAGTGAAGGGGGATTTCGATGATCATCGCGCGGATGCGGGCGCAGCTGATGCTGGGCGCGGCGGTTCTGGCGGCGCCGGTTGCGGCCTCCGCCGGCCAGGTCGTCGGCACGGTGTCCGACGCGAGCGGCACGCGCGCGCTGCCGAGCGCCGAGGTGGTGCTGGTCGAGCTCGGCCGCCGGGTCGAGGCGGACGACAACGGCCGCTACCGCTTCACCGACGTGCCCGCGGGCCGCTACACGCTGCGCGTGCGCTACACCGGCGCGGATCCGGTCGAGACGCCGATCACCGTCGACGCGAGCGGCGACCTTACCCAGGACGTGGTGGTCGGCGATCCCGAGGAGGGCACGATCCTCGTCACCGGCCAGCGCGCCAATCTGGCCAGCGCCCTCAGCCGCCAGCGCGGCGCCGACGGCGTCGAGAGCGTGTTGACCCGCGACTCGATCGGCCAGTTCCCCGACCAGAACGTCGCCGAATCGGTCCGTCGCGCGCCCGGCGTCAACGTCCTCAACGACCAGGGCGAGGGCCGCTTCATCGCGGTGCGCGGCCTCGACCCCAGCCTCAACGCCGCCTCGCTCAACGGCGTGCGCGTGCCCGCGCCCGAGGCGGATACCCGCTCGGTCGCGCTCGACGTGGTCGCGTCCGAGCTGATCGAATCGATCGAGATCAAGAAGTCGCTGACCCCCGACATGGACGCCGACACGATCGGCGCCTCGGTCGAGATCAACACCACCAGCGCGTTCGATCGCAAAAAGGACCTGCTCGCCGGGTCGATCGAGGGATCGTACAACGACTATTCGGGCAAGGTGACGCCCAAGGGCAGCGTCGATTTCTCGAAGAAGCTCGCCGACAATTTCGGCATCGCCGGCGGCGCCTCCTATTACCTGCGCAAGTTCGAGACCGACAACGTCGAGATGGACGGCTGGAGCGAGGACGGCTTCGCCGACACGGTCGAATATCGCGACTACGACGTGCGGCGCCTGCGCACCGGCGGATCGCTGACGCTCGACTGGCAGCCGAGCGAGTCCACCCGGCTCTATGCGCGGGGCATCTACAACCGCTTCTCCGACCAGGAGGATCGCCGCCGGCTGATCTTCGAGCTGAGCGACGCGCTGACCGGCACCACCGCGACCGGCGCGACCTTCCGCAGCGACGACAACGAGGACAGCCAGATCCGCGTCGAGCGCGACCTGAAGGACCGGTTCGAAAAGCAGGTCATCCAGTCCTATACGCTGGGCGGCGAGACCAACGTCGGCCCGTGGCGGCTGCAATATTCGGGCGCCTATTCGCGCGCGTCGGAGCTGGAGAACGGCTCGATCGATCCGATCGTGTTCCGCCGCGATTTCGAGCAGGGCGACGACCTCAGCGTCGGCTTCGACTATTCGAATTACCTCCGCCCGCGCTTCACCGTCGGCGGCGGCGATGCGGCGCGGTTCGAGGACGCGAGCGAATACGGCTTCGACAGCTTCGACCGTACGACGCTGAGCCGCGCGACCGATCGCGAATGGACCTTCCGCGGCGACGTCACCCGCAGCTTCCCGCTCGAAACCGGCACGTTCGAGGTGCAGGCCGGCGGCAAGGCGCGGCTGCGGCGCAAGGCCTACGACCTGGACGTCGACAGCTTCGACGGGTTCGACGGCGACTTCACCCTGGCCGACGTACTCGGCGAGCAGACCTACCGGCTGGCCGATCTGGGGCCGCTGGTCGCGAAGAAGGGCGAGCGCGGGTTCCTGTCGGACAATCTCGCCGGCTTCGAGCGCAACGATCTGGGCTCGGACTTCGATTCCGTAGCAGAGGATTTCTCGGTCGATGAGGACATCTACGCGGGCTATCTGCTCGGCCGCTATCAGGCGGGGCCGCTGCGCGCGATCGCCGGCGTGCGCATGGAGCACACCCGGAACGACATCCGCGCGAACACCGTCACGCTGAACGAGGATGGCGACGAGGGCGAGCAGCTGGTCGTCGCCCCCAACGCCTTCCGCCGCAGCTACACCGACTGGCTGCCGAGCGCGCTGGTCCGCTACGAGGCGACCAGCGACCTCGTGCTGCGGCTGGGCGTGTTCAAGAGCCTGGTGCGGCCGGGGATCGGCCAGCTCGCCCCGCGCTTTGCGATCGAGCGCGACGGCGACGATCTGGAGGGCGCGTTCGGCAACCCCGACCTCAAGCCCTATCGCGCGTGGAATCTGGATGCCGGCGCCGAATGGTATTTCGCCAAGTCGAGCGTGCTGCAGGCGGGCGTCTTCTACAAGCGCATCGACGACTACATCACCACCATCACCTTCGAGGGCGACGACGCGCCGTACGAGGGCATCTACCGCGGCATCGCCTTCACCGAGGCGGATATCCCGCTCAACACCGGCAAGGCGACGATCCGCGGCGTCGAACTCGGCTATTCGCAGGCCTATACGATGCTGCCCGCGCCGTTCGACGGGCTGCTGACCAACCTCAACTACACCTTCACCGACGCCGACGGGCAGACCTTCGACGAGGATGCCGGGATGCGCGACATCCCGCTGCCGGCCTCGTCGCGGCACACGTTCAACGCGGTGCTCGGCTACGAGAAGGGGCCGATCAGCGTGCGGCTGGCCGGCACCTATCGCGACAAATATCTCGACGAGGTCAGTGCGAACGCCGAGGAGGACCGCTACGTCCGCAACCATTTCCAGCTCGACGCCAGCGCGCGGGTGCGGGTGTCGTCGAACCTGCAGCTGTTCGGCGAGTGGGTGAACATCAACAATGCCAAGTATGTCGCCTATCAGCGCGGCCCCGGATCGCGCCGGCTGCTCCAGTATGAGGAATATGGCCCGACGGTGAAGTTCGGCCTGCGGGCGAACTTCTGATGCGGCGGGTCCTACTGGCCGCGCTGCTGCTCTCGGCGCCGGCGGCGGCGGACTCTGCGCCGCAGAGCGCTCCCCTGCCGGTGCCGCGATCGCCGGGCACGCCCTATGCGGCGAAGTCGCTGCCCGACCGCATCGTGCTGACCGCCGCCGCCGATCCGGCGCGCGGCATGGCGGTGGCGTTCCGCACCGACCGCGCCCAGGCGACCGCCGAGGCGGAGATCGCCGTCGCGGTGGACGGCCCGACGCTGGAGCGGCAGGCGCGGCGAGTCACCGGCACCACCCGCCCGATCGACAGCGCCAACGGCCCGGCCAACTATCACCAGCTGCGCTTCACCGGGCTGCAGCCCGGCCAGGTCTACGCCTATCGCGTGAAGGGGAGCGCGGGGTGGAGCGAGTGGCTTCAGTTCCGCACCGCCGCCGATCGCTTCCGCCCGTTCCGCTTCCTCTATCTGGGGGACACGCAGAACGGCATCCTGACCTATGCCGCGCGCGTGATCCGGCAGGGGCTCGCCGCCGGACAGATCGCGCTCACCGTCCACGCCGGCGATCTGGTGGCGCAGCGCGACGACCTGGACCATGACGACGAATGGGGCGAATGGACCCAGGCGGGCGGCTACAATTACGCGCAGGTCCCGCAGCTGCCGGCGACCGGCAATCACGAATATGTCGACGTGGCGCTGCCCGACGGGCGCGAGAGCCGGCGGCTGGGGCCGTACTGGCCGCTCCAGTTCGCGCTGCCGGGCAACGGCGTCGCGCCGGTCAAGGCGACCACCTATTTCGTCGACTATCAGGGGGTGCGCTTCGTCGTGCTCGACGGTACGGCCGCGCTCGATCTCGGCGCGCTCGACGCGCAGACCCAATGGCTCGACGCGACGCTGGCGGCGAGCAAGGCGCGCTGGAACGTGGTGCTGTTCCACCAGCCGATCTTCACCTGCGCGCGGCCGCAGGACACCGAGGAACTGAAGGCGGCGTGGAAGCCGGTGTTCGACCGCCGGCGCGTCGACCTGGTGCTCCAGGGGCACGACCATTGCTACAGCCGGCTGACCGCCGAGGCCGGGCGCGACGCCGGCCGCGCCGCGCGCGCCGGCGGGGCGACGCAGGGGCCGGTCTATCTGGTGTCGGTGACGGGATCGAAGATGTACGGCCTCAACGACCGCGCCCGCACCCAGCCCGACCGCACCGCCGAGGCGACCGAGCTCTACCAGATCGTCGATGTCGAGGCCGACCGGCTGAAGTTCCGCACCTATACCGCCAGCGGCCGGATCTACGACGGGTTCGACCTGGAACGGGGCGCGGACGGGCGCAACCGGCTGCGCGAGATCGCCGAGCCGCTGCCGCCGGTACGGACCTGCACCGGCGCGACCGGTCCCGATGGCGGCGCCTGCGTCGCGCGCGGCAAATAGGAAGATGACGATGACGCGTTCGATCCTCTGCACCCTGCCGCTGCTCGCGCTGGCCGCCTGCGCGACGCCCCATGCCGCGGTGCCGACCACCCCGGCGGCGAGCGTCCAGGCGCGTGGCGAGACCGAGCCGGTCGGCACCGGCAATGCCGACGCCGCCGACGACCCCGCGATCTGGCGCAACCCGGCCGACTCGGCCGCCAGCCTGATCGTCGCGACCGACAAGAAGGCGGGCCTCTACGTCTACGGCCTCGACGGCCGCCGCCGCGACTATCGCGTCGCGGGCCGGCTCAACAACGTCGACCTGCGCGACGGCGTCGCCATCGCGGGCACGACCGGCGTGCTGGTCGCCGCCTCCGACCGCAGCGACGTCGCCCAGGCGCGCATCGCACTGTTCCGGCTCGACACGCGTGGCGGCACGCTCCAGCCGCTGGGTGCGGTGCCGGCCGGCGCCGGCGAGGCGTACGGCATGTGCCTGGGGATGGTCGCGGGGAAACCCTATGGCTTCGTGGTGCACAAGGACGGCACGATCGTGCAGGTCGCGCTGGACGTGGCGGGCGCGGCGCCGGGCGGCAGCATCGTCCGGCGGATGAAGCTCGCCACCCAATCGGAGGGCTGCGTGGTCGACGACCGCACCGGCACGCTCTACGTCGCCGAGGAGGATGTCGGCATCTGGCGGTTCGATGCCGCGCCCGATGCTCCGGTCACGCCGGCCGCGGTCGTTAGGGTCGACGGGCGGACGCTGGTCGCCGACGTCGAGGGGCTGGCGATTGCGGCGACCGGCCGCGACGGCGGCTATCTCGTCGCCTCCAGCCAGGGCGACAACGCCTATTCGCTCTACCGCCTGCCCGACGGCGGCTATGCCGGGCGCTTCCGCATCGTCGCCGGCCGCGTCGGTGCGACCAGCGAGACCGACGGCATCGAGGTCGCGACCGGCGACTTCGGCCCCGGCTTCCCCGGCGGGCTGATGGTCGCGCAGGACGGCGACAACGCGCCGGCGGCGCAGAACTTCAAGCTGATCGCCTGGGAAGACGCGCTGCGGGCGGTCGCAGCCGACGCGCAATAGGCTCTTCCGGGAGCCATCGACCCGACCGAGCGTTTCACCGCCGCAACGACGCCGCGCGACCCGTGCGGCGCCTTCGGGGGACTACGGCGGGCATGACGCGCTTCAGACAGCGGATCGAGCGGGGCGGGCTGGTGCTCTTCCTGGCGCTGATCACGATCGGCCTCCTGCTGATCGTATCGGGGTTCATCGGCGCGCTGCTGTGGGCGGCGCTGGCGGCGCTGCTGTTCCAGCCGCTGTTCCAGCGCATGCTCGCGCGCTGGCCCGGCCGCCGCAACACGGCCGCCGCGGTGACGCTGCTCGTCATCACCGTCGCGGTGGTGATCCCGGCGCTGATCGTCGCCAGCCTCGTCGTCGAGCAGGCGGCCGGCGTCTACAACCAGATCCGCACCGGCCAGGTCGATTTCCGCCACTATTTCCAGCAGGTCCACGACGCGCTGCCGATCCGGCTCCAGAACGTGATCGACCGCTCGGGGTTCGACAGTTTCGAACAGGCCCAATCCCGCATCGCGCAGGCGCTCAGCAGCAGCGCGAGCATGCTGGCGAGCCGCGCCTTCTCGATCGGTGCCGATGCGGCGGCGTTCCTGCTGGTGTTCGGCGTTGGTCTCTACGTGACCTTCTTCCTGTTGCGCGACGGCGAGCGGATCGGCCCCGCCGTGGTGCGTGCGCTGCCGCTCGAGCCTTCGGTCGCAGACGAACTCGCCGAGCGCTTCGTCAGCGTCGTGCGCGCGACGATCAAGGGATCGGGCGTGGTCGCGCTGGCGCAGGGCGCGCTGGGGGCGATCACCTTCTGGATCGTCGGGCTGCCCGCGGCGCTGTTGTGGGGCGTGCTGATGGCGATCGCCGCGCTGCTGCCCGCGATCGGACCCGCGATCGTGTGGGGACCGGTCGCGATCTACCTGCTCGCCACCGGTGCGATCTGGCAGGCGGTGGTGGTGATCGTCTCGGGCGTGCTGGTGATCGGGCTGGCCGACAACATCCTGCGCCCGATCCTGGTCGGGCGCGATGCCGGCATCCCCGACTGGCTGGTGCTGGTCACCACGCTGGGCGGCATCAACCTGATCGGGCTGAGCGGCATCGTCATCGGCCCGCTCGCCGCCGCGCTGTTCCTCACCGGCTGGCGCATCCTGACCGAGCAGCGGCTGGGCGCCGACGCGGCCCAGCCCGTCGACACCGAAGGCTGAGCGGCAGGCAGACCGCTCAGTCGGTCGCCCTCAGCGGCGTCCATTTTTGCTCGCCGGCGGCGTTGCGGACGGCCGCGTCGACGAAGGCCATCGTGCGCAGCCCGTCGGTGAGGCCTGGGTAGCGCGGCTCGGCATCGTCGCGGACGCTGCGGCCGAACGCGCGATAGAGGTTGGCGAAGGCCTCGAGATAGCCCTCCGGATGCCCGGCGGGGAGGCGGAGCAGCGCCGCGGCTTCGGCGCTCAGCCCCGGGCCGCCGGCGCGGACGGTCTCCGCCGGGCGGTCGAGCCAGCGCAGCGTCAGTGTGTCGGGCGCCATCTGCGCCCACTCGAGCCCGCCCTCGCTGCCGTGGATGCGCAGCCGCAGGCCGTTCTCCTCGCCCGCCGCGACCTGGCTCGCGCGCAGGCTGCCGCGCGCGCCGCCGCCGAAGCGCAGCAGCGCGGCGACGTCGTCGTCGAGCCGGCGGCCGGGGACGTGGGTGGTGAGTTCGACGCTGACCGCCTCCACCTGCAGGCCCGAGACATGCTCGGCGAGGTGGAAGGCGTGGGTGCCGATGTCGCCCAGGCAACCGCCCGATCCGGCACGGGCGGGATCGGTGCGCCACGATGCCTGGCGGTCGCCCTCCGCATCGATCGGGCGGCTCAGCCAGCCCTGGAGATATTCCACCTCGATCCGGCGGATCGTGCCGAGGTCGCCGCGCTGCACGCGCTGGCGTGCCTCCTCGACCATCGCATAGCCGGCGTAGGTGAAGGCGAGGCCGTAGCGGCGGCCGCTGCGGCGCACCGCCTCGGCGATCGCCTGCGCTTCCGCGAGCGTCGCCGCCATCGGCTTTTCGGAGAAGACGTCGAAGCCGGCGTCGAGCGCGGCGATCGCGGCGGACGCGTGGAGGTGGTTGGGGGTGACGATCGCCAGCGCCTGCATCCGTGCGTCGGCCGGCAGCGCGCGTTCGCCGGCGAGCAGCGCGTCGACATCGTCGTAGACGCGGGCCGGGTCGAGCCCGACCGCGTCGCCGGTCCGGCGGTTGCGCGCGGCGTCGCTGCTGAACGCGCCGCATACCAGCGCCGTCTCGCCGTCGATCGCTGCCGCCATCCGGTGCACGGGCCCGATGAACGCGCCCTCGCCGCCGCCGACCATGCCGTATCGCATCCGCATCCTCCCGCTATCGCGCCGGTTCTTGCCAGCTTCTGTCCCGATTGGGCAGATTCCCTTTGCAATAATAACGCAAAAAGATATCCATAATAGCAAGCAGAGCGGATGAACCGCCGTGGAGAGGTATAGATGACAGGCAGAATCGGCCTGCTGTTGATCGCGACCGCCGCGACGATGGTGTTGGCGGGAACGCAGCTGTCGGCGCAGCAGAGCGCACCGGCGGCCGGTGCCCAGGTGTTCGCGACCTGCCGCGCGTGCCACACGCTCGGCAAGGGGCAGCGCAGCGGGCTCGGCCCCAATCTCAACGGCCTGTTCGGCCGGCAGGCGGCGAGCCTCCCCGGCTACAACTACAGCCCGGCGCTCAAGAAGTCGGGCATCCGCTGGGACGACAAGAGCCTCGACACCTTCCTCGCCGCGCCGACCAAGCAGGTTCCGGGCACGCGGATGGTGGTTCGGGTCGACGATCCCAAGAAGCGCGCGGCGCTGATCGCCTATCTGAAAGCCGAGACCGCGAAGTGACGGGCGACGGCCTGCGCGGGCCGGGCGTGTTCCTGGCCCAGTTCATGGGCGATGCCGCGCCGTTCGACACGCTCGCCAACGCGGCTCGCTGGATGGCCGAGGCCGGCTATCGCGGCGTGCAGATCCCGACCTGGGACGCGCGCTGCATCGACCTGCGGCTGGCGGCGGAGAGCCAGGACTATTGCGACGAACTCGCCGGCACCTGCCGCGAGGCCGGGGTCGAGATCACCGAGTTGTCGACGCATCTCCAGGGGCAGCTGGTCGCGGTCCATCCCGCCTACGACACCGCCTTCGACGCGTTCGCGCCGGCCGGGCTGCGCGGCAAGCCTGCCGAGCGGCAGCGCTGGGCGGTCGAGCAGCTGCGGCTCGGGGCCCGCGCGAGCCGGCGGCTGGGGCTGCGCGCGCAGGCGGCCTTCTCGGGCGCGCTCGCCTGGCCGTTCCTCTATCCGTGGCCGCAGCGTCCGGCCGGGCTGGTCGAGGAGGCGTTCGCCGAGCTCGCGCGCCGCTGGCGGCCGATCCTCGACGGCTTCGAGGAGGAGGGCATCGACCTCTGCTTCGAGCTGCATCCGGGCGAGGACCTGCACGACGGCGTGACCTTCGAACGCTTCCTGGCCGCGGTCGACGACCATCCCCGCGTCAACATCCTCTACGATCCGAGCCATTTCGTGCTGCAGGCGATGGACTATCTGCAGTTCCTCGACCTCTATCGCGACCGCATCCGCATGTTCCACGTCAAGGATGCCGAGTTCAACCCGACCGGGCGCGCGGGCGTCTACGGCGGGTTCCAGGACTGGGTCGACCGGCCGGGCCGCTTCCGTTCGCTGGGCGACGGGCAGGTCGATTTCGGCGCGGTGTTCTCCAAGCTCACGCAATACGGCTACGACGGCTGGGCGGTGCTCGAATGGGAGTGCTGCCTCAAGCACCCCGAGGACGGCGCGCGTGAAGGGGCCCCCTTCATCGCCGCACACATGATCCGGCGCCCGGAGCGCGCCTTCGACGATTTCGCGGGCGGCGGCGATCCCGACGCCAATCGGCAGTTGCTGGGGCTGACGCGCTAGGCGGCACAACAGGGGGGAGAGCGCGGATGATCGAGCGGACGATACACCGGGGGCGGCTGTTCTGGCTGGGGGTGCTCGCGCTGTTCACCGCCGCGACCAGCGCCGCGCTGCGCGCCGCGATCGCGAGCAGCCTGAAGGCGCAGTGGATCGACCCGATCGCGCCGGTCGAGGCGGGCGAGCTGATCGGTGCGGCGCTGGGCTCGGCCTTTCTGGGCTTCGCGGTGACGGTGTTCGTGACCAGCGCGGTGCTCGACCAGATCGGCATGCGGCGGATGCTGCTGGGCTGCGGACTGTGCTTCCTGGCCGGGACGCTGCTGGTCGTCGGCGCCGGAAGCCTCGCGAGCGGGATGGGTGTCTATCACCTCGTCTGGGCGGGGATGCTGCTGAGCGGGATCGGCTGGGGCCTGGCCGAGGCGACGATCAACCCGCTGACCGCGCGCCTCTATCCCGAGGACACCACCCATCGCCTCAACGTCCTCCACGCCTGGTATCCCGGGGGGCTGATCGTCGGCGGGCTGCTGGGCGTGTTCCTGGCGGACGCGCTGCCGTGGCAGGCGATCCTGGCACTGGTGCTGGTGCCCGCCGCCGGCGTGGTGCTGCTCGCCGCGACCACCGCCTTTCCCGCGCCGCAGCCGGTGGGCGGGAACGAGCCGAGCTTCCGCGAGACGATCGTCGAGGTGTTCCGCCGGCCGAGCTTCTTCCTGTGGTTCGGAGCAATGTTCCTTACCGCCTCGTCCGAGCTGGCGCCGGGGCAGTGGATCGACGTCGCGCTGTCCAACCGCGTCGGCATGCGCGGCATCCTGCTGCTGGTCTACGTCAGTGCGCTGATGTTCGTGTTCCGCCACTTCGCGGGTAGGCTGGCGGGCAAGCTGTCGAACCCCGGGCTGCTGTGGATCTCCAGCCTGCTCGCCGGCATCGGGCTGTTCCTGCTGTCGCGCGCGCAGTCGCCGGTGGCGGCGATTCTCGCCTCCACCGTCTGGGGGCTGGGGGTGTGCGCGATGTGGCCGACGATGCTCGCCTCGGTCGCCGAACGCTATCCGCGCGGCGGCGCCTGGGCGATGGGGCTGGTCGGATCGGCCGGCGCGCTCGCGAGCTTCTTCGTGCTGCCGCGGCTGGGCGCGATGTTCGACCAGGCCAAGGTCGAGCTCGCCGGCGGCGCGCAGGCGTTCGAGCGGCTGAGCGGCCCGGCGCTGCGCGCGGTCGAGGATGCCGCGGCGTCGATCTCGTTCGCACGGCTGACCGTGTTCCCGATCATCCTGCTGGTGGTGTTCGGCGGCATCTGGCTCGCCGAGCGCCGCGGCACCCGCCGGGTGCTGGCGGAGGGACGCGCGTGATGGTGTCGCGCCGCACCGTGCTCGGCACCGCCGCCGCCGCCGGCCTCACCGCGACGCTGGCCGGCGCGCAGCCGCGGGCCGCTACCCCGCGCTTCCTGCTCGACTACGCGCCGCACGAGGGCAGCTTCGCCAGCCGCGGCGGGCTGCTCGAACAGGTCGCCTATGCTGCCGATCAGGGGTTCCGCGCCTGGGAGGGCAACGAGGCGACGGCGCGGCCCGTCGCCGAACAGGTCGCGCTCGGTAACGAACTGCGCCGTCGCGGCATGCGGATGGGCGTGTTCGTCGCAAGCATGCCGCGCTGGGCGCAGTCGCGACCGCTGTTGGGCGGCAACGACGAGGCCGACCGCGACGGCTTCCTCGCCGACATCCGGGGCTCGATCGAGGTCGCCAAGCGGTTGGATGCCAAGTGGATGACGGTGGTGACCGGCTTCACCGATCCGCGGCTGCCGATCGACCTCCAGACCGCGCGCGTCGTCGACGCGATGCGCCGCGCGGCCGAGATCGTCGCGCCGCACGGGCTGGTGCTGGTGATGGAGCCGCTCAACACGCTGGTGAACCATCCCGGTGCCTTTATGCGCACCGTCACCCAGGGCTATGCCGTCGCGCGGGCGGTCGACAGCCCGGCGGTCAAGGTGCTCGCCGACCTCTATCACGAGCAGATTCAGGCGGGGAACCTGATCCGCACGCTCGAGACCTGCTGGGACGAGATCGGCTATATCCAGTTCGGCGACAATCCCGGGCGAAACGAGCCGCGCACCGGCGAGATCAACTACGCCAACATCGTCCGCTGGCTGCACGAGCGCCGCTACGCTGGCGTGATCGGCATGGAACACGGCAATTCGGCGAAGGGCCGCGCGGGCGAGGAGCGGCTGGTCGCCGCCTATCGCGCGATCGACCGCGCCGCGACGGGAGAGGGACTATGATCGACCGCAGAGAGGCGGTGGCGGGCATCGTCGCGATGTTCGGCACCGCGCTGTTCGCGCCGCTCGCGCGCGCGGCGGGCGTGGCGCAGGTGGCGCCGGCGGGGATCGCCGGCACCGTTCCCGAGATCAGCGGCGGCGCACCGACCGCGCGCGTCTTCACTCCCGCGCAGGCGGCGCTGGTGCGCACGCTGTCCGAACGCGTGCTGCCGACCACCGACACCCCCGGCGCGATCGCCGCCGGCGTGCCCGAGTTCATCGAGAAGCTGCTCGCGGACTGGTCCTACCCCAAGGAGCGGGTGCCGATCCTCGCCGGGCTCGACGCGATCGAGGCGCGCAGCCTGGCCGACCATCGCGTGCCGACGGCGCAGGCGACGCCGGCGCAGCTCGACGCGCTGCTGACGCTGGCGATGGACGACAAACTGCCGGGCGGCGCGGCCTTCTTCGAGCCGTTCCGGCAGATGGTGATCGCGGGCTATTTCACGTCCGAGATCGGCATCACCCAGGAGCGCGAATATCTGCCGGTGCCGGGCGAGTACGACGGCGCCTATCCCTATGCCAAGGTCAGCAAGGTGTTCTCGTCATGATCGATCGTCGCACCTTCGTCGTCGGCGCGGCGGCGCTGCTCGCCATGCCCGCCGTGCCCGCCTTCGCGCGCCGCGCCGCCGCGGTGCGGCCGATCGGGCTCCAGCTCTACACGCTGCGCACGCTGTTCGCGGCCGATCCGGTCGCCACGCTCGAGCAGGTCGCGCGGATCGGCTACCGCGAGGTCGAATATGGCGGCGGCGGCTACGAGGCGATGGACCCGGCCGAACTGCGCCGCACGATGGACCGGGTGGGGCTGCGCGCGCCGGCGGTGCACCTGGGCTATGAGGCGCTGAGCGAGCGGTTCGACCGGTCGGTGGCGATGGCCAAGACGCTGGGCGCCGACACGGTGGTGCTCCCCTATGCCGAGGATCGCTATCGCACCGAGGAGGGCTGGCGCGCGCTGGTCGCGGGGATGAACCGCATCGCCGCCCGGCTGGCCGACCAGGGGCTGGGGTTCGCCTATCACAACCATGATTTCGAGTTCACCACCCGGCCGGGCGGGATCAGCCTCTACGACCGGCTGATCCGCGATGCCGATCCGAAGCTGGTGCGGTTCGAACTCGACCTGTTCTGGGCGATCGAGGCGGGGCAGGACCCGCTGGCGCTGATCCGGCGGCTGGCGGGGAGGATTTATTCCTACCACGTCAAGGATCGCACCGCGGCCGGCAAGATGACCAGCGTCGGCGCCGGCACGGTCGACTTCGCCGGCATCTTCCGCCTCAACGCCCAGGCGGGCGTGCGCCACTTCTTCGTCGAGAACGACGAGGCGCCGGCACCCTATCTGCCCGACGTCACCGCCAGCTACACCCATCTCAGCCGCCTGCTCGGGCGTTAGGAGACCCCCCATGGCAGCAACCGACCGCTTCGACGCGATCGTCATCGGCTCCGGCATCAGCGGCGGGTTCGCCGCCAAGGAACTGACCGAGAAGGGGCTGCGCGTGCTGATGCTCGACCGCGGCCACATGGTCGAGCATGGCGAGTACCCCTACGACGGCAAGCCCGCCTTCGATATCCCGGCGCGCGACATGATGCCGGCGCCGCTGGTCGACAGCGACTATTTCATCGCCACCCACGGCTATGTCGCGCCGGGCACCCAGAGCTACTACAACAACGATCGCCTCAACCCCTATGCCTTTGACGAGGGGGAGAAGTTCTACTGGATCCGCCCGGCGGCGGTCGGCGGCAAGTCGCTGATCTGGGGCCGCTGGTGCTTCCGCTGGAGCCCGGCCGATTTCGAGGCGAACCAGCGCGAGGGCATCGGCGGCGACTGGCCGATCCGCTACGACGACGTCGCGCCGTGGTACGACTATGTCGAGGACTATATCGGCGTGTCGGGCGGCCGCGAGAACCTGGCGCACCTGCCCGACAGCCGCTTCCTCCCGCCGATGCCGATGAACGTCGCGGAGAAGTGGATGAAGGGGCGGCTGGAGTCGGCCTATCCCGACCGCAAGCTGATCAACGCGCGGCTGAGCAATATCACCGAGGACAAGCCCGACCAGAACCGCACCCGCTGCCAGAAGCGCAACCAGTGCGGCCGCGGCTGCTCGTTCGGCGCCTATTTCTCGACCCAGGCGGTGACGCTGCCCGCCGCACGCGCGACCGGCCGTCTGACGCTGCGCTCGGACGCGGTGGTGACCAACCTGGAATATGATGCGGGCCGCAAGCGCGTGACCGGCGTCCGCGTGGTGGATGCCAAGACCGGCCAGGCGGAAGTCATCCCGGCGAGGCTGGTGTTCCTCTGCGCCTCGGCGATGGCGTCGACGCAGATCCTGATGAACTCGCGCGACGCGCGCGGGCGCAGCCATTTCGACCGCAGCGGCACCCTCGGCCGCTACGTCATGGACCATATCTTCCGCGTCAACATCAGCGGCGAGATCCCGGGGATGACCGAGTTCATCGAATACGGCCGGCGGCCGGGCGGGGTCTATATCCCGCGCTTCCGCAACGTCGGCCGCGACGACGGGCTCGGCTTCCGCCGCGGCTACGGCTATCAGGGCAGCGCCTATCGCAGCCCCGCGCCGCCGCAGGGGTTCGGCGCGGCGATGAAGCACGGCATGCGGCGCTATGCCGGCTGGCGCTTCGGCATGGGCGCGTTCGGCGAATCTTTGCCCTACGAGGACAACCGCGTCTCGCTCCATCCGGACAAGGTCGACCGCTTCGGGGTGCCGCTGATGCGCTTCGACGTCACCTTCCGCGACAACGAGATGCGGATGATGGCCGACGCGCGCACCGAGGGCGAGGCGATGCTGCGCGCCGCCGGGCTGGTCAACGTCACCAGCGAGCGGCGCGAGCATGTGCCGGGCGATGCGATCCACGAGATGGGCGGCGCGCGCATGGGCGCAGACCCGCGTGCCTCTGTGCTCAACAAATGGGGGCAGGCGCACGATGCCGCCAACCTGTTCGTCACCGACGGCGCGCAGATGGCGTCGATCTCGTGCATCAACCCTTCGCTGACCTTCATGGCGCTGACCGCGCGCGCGGCGGACCATGCGGTGAAGCAGCGTACGGCGGGAGCGATCTGATGAGGCACGGACTCACCCGGCGCGGCTGGCTGGGCGGCGCGGCCGCGGCGGCGACGCTGGCGCTTCCCGGTGTCGCGCAGGCGCGGCGGCTGGCACCCAGCGACCGCGTCAACCTGGCGGTGATCGGCGCGGGCGGCATGGGCGCCGCCAACATGTTGCGGCTGATCAGCCAGAACATCGTCGCCGCCGCCGACGTCGATTTCGACCATGTCGCCAAGTCGTTCGTCGACGGCAAGGGCGCGGCCGTGGTCGAGCGCGCGCCGCTGCGCGCCGCCTATGATCGCGCGACTCGCCATGCCGATTATCGCCGGATGTTCGATCGCCACCGCGATCTCGACGCGGTGGTGATCGCGACGCCCGACCACCACCACGCGCTCGCCGCCAAGATGGCGATGGAGCGCGGGCTCCACGTCTACGTCCAGAAGCCGCTGACCTACACCATCGCCGAGGGGCGGATGCTCGGCGACCTCGCCCGCCGCAATCCCGAGCTGGTGACGCAGATGGGCAACCAAGGCCACTCGGGGCACGACGGCCGCCGCGTGGTCGAGCTGCTGCGCGGCGGCGCGATCGGGCGCGTGCGCGAGGTCCATGCCTGGACCAATCGCCCGGTGTGGCCGCAGGGCGTCGCCCGTCCGCAGCCGGTCGCCAAGCCCGCCAGCCTCGACTGGGACGTGTGGCTGGGGCCGGCATCGGTCGACTGGGGCTATCACCCCGATTACGCCCACTTCAACTGGCGCGGCTGGGTGCCGTTCGGCACCGGCGCGCTGGGCGACATGGGCGCGCATCTGCTCGACTTCCCGGTTTGGGCGCTCACGCCGGGGCTGCCGACGCGGGTCGAGGCGCGCCATTCGCTGTGGGGCGGCGACACCGACGTGTGGGACGGGCTGCCGCCCGCCGAGCTCGGCAGCTATCCGCTCGCCAGCACGACCTATTTCGAATTCGGCAAGGCGCCGGGCGGCCCGCTGCGGCTGACCTGGTACGACGGCGGGCTGATGCCGCCGACGCCGCGCGAGCTGCCGGCCGGCGCGCGGATGAGCGCCGAGGGCGGCGTGCTCTATGTGGGAGACAAGGGGATGCTGATGCACGACACCTATGGCGAGAAGCCGGTGCTGTTCGGCGCCGGTGCCGCCGAGCGCGGCGCCGCCGTCCCGCAGACGCTGCCGCGGGTCGCGGGCGGCCGCGACGGGCACGAGATGAACTGGATCGCGGCGATCCGCGGCGAGGCGCCCGCCTCCTCGCCCTTCGCCGAGGCGGTGCCGCTCAACGAGACGATGCTGCTCGGCATGGTGGCGCTGCGCGCGGGGCAGCCGATCGACTTCGACGGCGCCTCGGGCCGGGTGACCAACGTGCCGGACGCGAACCGCTTCCTCCAGCGCGACTATCGCGCGGGGTGGACGCTGTGAAGACGCTCGCCCTCGCCGCCGCCGCGCTTCTCGCCATGCAGAACGGTGCCAAGCCCGAAGATACCGAGGTGTGGACCCCCGAGGTGCCGGTGGTGACGCCGGGACCGCACGCCCCGGTACCGCCGCCCTCCGACGCGATCGTCCTGTTCGACGGACGCGACCTGTCGCAATGGGCGACCGTCAAGGACGGCTCGCCGGCGCGCTGGACGGTGGCCGACGGCGTCGTCACGGTCGCCAAGGGCACCGGCAACATCCAGACCCGCCGCAGCTTCGGCAGCTACCAGTTGCACCTCGAATGGCGCATCCCGGCCGGCATCACCGGCGAGGGCCAGGCGCGCGGCAACAGCGGGCTGTTCCTCGCGTCGCTCGGCAAGGGGGACGAGGGCTACGAACTCCAGATCCTCGACAGCTACCGCAACCGGACCTACGCCAACGGCCAGGTCGGCAGCATCTACAAGCAGTTCTCGCCGCTCGCGAACCCCTCTCGCAAGCCTGGGGAATGGCAGAGCTACGACATCCTCTGGACCGCGCCGACGTTCGATGCGTCGGGCACGCTGACCCGCCCTGCGGCGGTGACGGTGCTGATGAACGGCGTGGTGGTGCAGGACCATACGGTGCTCAAAGGTCCGACGCTCTACATCGGCCAGCCCAAGTACACGCCGCACGGCCGCGCCCCGATCAAGCTGCAGGACCATGGCGATCCCAGCGCGCCGATCAGCTTCCGCAACATCTGGCTGCGAGAACTGTCGTAGGACCAATGATGATCCAATGATCATACCAAGTCTTCGGAAGACTAAATAAACAAACTTGTTTTGCGATCTCATAAAAATAAGATATGTCCCATGAAACCGTGCGCATGACGCGGAACCTGGGAGAGAGCCTGTGCTGGATGGCGTTTCGATCATTGCTTTGTCGGTAGCGGCTGCTTCGGCAGCCGTGCCCCCTGCATCTCCTTCTAATCTCGGCTATATTCAGACGTCATCGGTAGAGTCTGCGCAGGACGGGTCCCTGACGGCGCCGGTTCCCGGCGCGCCCGCCGACAGCCCGACCTTGCCCGACCCGCAGCAGGCGCCCGCGCAGAGCGACGGCGACATCGTGGTGACCGGTCTTCGCCGCAGCGTTCAGGGTGCCCAGGCGCTCAAGCGCGACTCCGACCAGATCCTCGACGCGGTCGTCGCAGAGGACATCGGCAAGCTCCCCGACAACAACGCCGCCGAGGCGCTGGCGCGGATCACCGGCGTGCAGGTCTCGCGCTCGCAGGACGAGGCCAATGGCGTGTCGGTGCGCGGCCTGCCCGACGTCACCACCACCTTCAACGGCCGCGAACTCTACACCGCCGAAGGCCGCCAGGTTGCGTTCCAGGACTTCCCCGCCGCCTCGCTGGCCGGGATCGAGGTGTACAAGTCGACCACCGCCGACCTGGTCGAGGGCGGCATCGCCGGCCTCGTCAACGTGCGCTCGCGCCGGCCGTTCGACTTCGACGGGTTCGAGATCGCCGGCTCGATCCGCGGCATCTACGGGGACCAGGCGCGCAAATATGATCCGCAGGGCAGCCTGCTCATCACCGACCGGTTCGAGACCGGGATCGGCGAGATCGGCGCGCTCCTCAACGTATCCTATACCCAGACCAACTATCTGACCTCCGCGCGCTGGGACAGCGGCCGGATCGTCGCGCCGGCCGAAGACCAGCCGGTCACCACCCCCGGCGTCGGCCGCGACTTCCAGTTCCCGGAATCGGTCGGCATCTTCTACAATCGCGGCAAGCGATGGCGCCCGTCGGTCAACGGCACGATCCAGTGGCGCCCGGCCGACAACGTCGAGCTCTATGTCGAGGGGCTGTATCAGGGCTATCGCGGGCGCGAGAGCAACGACGAACTCGCGCTGCGGCTGGAGGGCGGCACCCCGACGCTGAGCAACGTCGTGCTCGACGAGGACGACCCGCAGAAGGTCAAGAGCCTCACCATCTCCAACGGTCAGGGATCGATCGGCACCGACCTGTTCCGCGGCGTGCCGCACAGCACCACCAACACCTACCAGTTCGCCGGCGGCGGCAGCATCGAGTTCGAGCATGCCAAGCTGTCGACCGACCTCGCCTACACCGACACCCATAATTATTTCACCGACTACGGCTTCGACTTCGCGGCGCGCGAGCCCGCGACCGCCGACATCGAGTTCGACATCGATCGCGACTATGGCGGCGTCGAGTACAGCCTGCCCGGCTTCGACCTCGGCGATCCGAACAACTACGTCATCCGCGGCATCTTCGACCGGCGGCGCGACGGCCGCGGTTCGGGCTGGCAGTGGCGGACGGACCTGGAGCTCGACTACGACCTGGGGCTGATCGACAAGCTCCAGTTCGGCACGCGCTTCACCACCCGCAAGAGCAGCTTCGCCGACGGCACCCGCTACGCCAACATCCGCGCCCAGCGCGTCTCGATCCTCGACGCGCCGATCGGGGCGGGCGGGCTGATCGTGCCCGGGTTCCGCGGCAGCGATGCCCAGCCGACGCGGCAATGGTATGCGCCCAAGGCCAGCGACATCTTCGGCAACATCGAGGCGCTTCGCCGCTTCGCGCAGGAGCGGCTGCGGATCAGCAACCTCGGCAACGCGGACCAGCAGCCGGAGATCTGGGACCCGGCGCTGCCGACCTACACCACCCAGTTCCAGGCCGACGAGAAGTCCTACGCCGCCTACGGCCAGCTGCACTATGCGTTCGACGTGGGCGGCATCGCGATCGACGGCATCGTCGGCGCGCGTATCGTCAACACGACGATCCGTACCACCGGCCAGGGGCTCGCCGACGGCGTCCCCAACACGACCGACGACCGCAAGAACTATGTCGACGTGCTGCCCAACGCGAGCCTGCGCGCGAAGCTGACCGAGCGGCTGCAGTTCCGCGCCTCCGCCACCGAGACGCGAACCCGACCGACCTTCGGCCAGACCAACCCCGCCTTCGTGGTGACGCGCGACGCCGTGAACCTGGGCGACTACAACGCGAGCAGCGGCAACATCGATCTCTCGCCGATCCAGTCGAAGAACTACGACGCCTCGCTCGAATGGTATTTCAGCCGGACGGGATCGCTGACCGGCGCGATCTTCCGCCGCGACCTCGAAGGCTTCATCAGCAGCTATACGACGCTGCAGAACGTGCCCGGCTTCGGCGAAATCCGCGTCACCCGCCCCGAGAATGCGGGCAAGGGCCGGATCCAGGGCGCCGAAGTCGCCTTCACCACCTTCTTCGATTTCCTGCCGGGCTGGCTGAGCGGGTTCGGCACCCAGCTCAACGCCACCTACCTCGACGGCAAGCAGGCGCTGCCGACGGTGCTGGGCGAGGAGGGCCGCATGGTGCGCGTGCCGAACACGTCCAAATGGACGTACAACGCCAACCTCCTGTTCGAGAAGGGGCCGGTGTCGGCGCGCCTCGCCTACAACTACCGCACCGACTGGGCGAACTTCTACAACAACACCGAGATGGAGGATGCCGTCGCGGGCGAGTTCACCCGCGCGACCGAGCGGCTCGACTTCTCCGCCTCGGTGACGCCGGTCGAGTATCTCACCATCACCTTCGACGCGACCAACCTGACCGGTGCGCCCTTCCAGAACGTGCGCAACTTCACCGAGACGCAGAGCTACCCGCGCGACATCCGGTACGAGGCGCGGACCTTCTCGCTCGGTGCCCGCTTCCGCTTCTGATCGCGGGCGGCAGCCGCCGCCTGTTCCCGCCCTTTCCATGACAGAGGACCTGATGCTGGCTTCTCCCTCGCTCCCCTCGCGCCGTTTCCGTGTCGCCACGCTGGCGGTGCTGCTCGCGGCCTCCTGTGCCGGGCCGCTCGCGGCGCAGGCGCCCGTCACCACGCGCACGCCGGCGACGCCGCTGGTCACGCACGACCCCTATTTCAGCCTCTGGAGCTTCGCCGACACCGCGAACGACCAGCCGACGCGCCACTGGACCGGCACCGAGCAGCAGCTGACCGGCCACGTCCGCGTCGACGGCAAGCTGCTGCGCTTCCTGGGCGGCGGACGCGGCGAGAAGATGGTGCAGACGGTGCGCGCGATCACGCCGACGCACACCGTCTACGACTATGAAGGGGCGGGGGTGCGGCTCACCGCGACCTTCTTCACCCCCGCGCTTCCCGACGATCTCGACGTGCTGTCGCGGCCGGTGACGTACCTCAGCTGGACGGTGCGCGCGACCGACGGGCAGCCGCATGCGGTGCAGCTCTATTTCGACGCGAGCGCCATGCTGGCGGTCGACAACGAGCAGCAGCGCGTGGTGTGGGGCACCAGCCGCGTCGGCGACATGAACGTCCTGCGGATCGGCACCAGCGAGCAGCAGGTGCTGCAGAAGGTCGGCGACAACGTCCGCATCGACTGGGGCTGGGCGCAGCTGGCGGTGCCGCAGCAGGCGGGCGCCACGACGGCGACGATCGGCGAGGGCGACCGCGGCGCCTTCCTGGAGGACAAGCCGGTGGCGGCGGACGACCTCGCCATGCCGCGGCTCGCGCACCAGAACCGCCCGCTGATGGCGGTGCGGTTCAATTTCGGCAGCGTCGGCGCGACAGCGGCCACGCGCCGCGCGATGCTCGCCTACGACGACCTCGAATCGCTCGAATATTTCAAGCGGCGGCTGCCGGCCTATTGGCGCCGCGGCGGCATGACGATGGCCGAGTTGTTGCTGAAGGCCGAGGCCGAGGAGACGGCGCTCCGCCAGCGCGGCGAGGCGTTCGACCGCGAGCTCACCGCCGATCTGGAGCGCGTCGGCGGGCGGCAGTACGCCGAACTCGCAGTGGTCGCCTATCGACAGACGCTCGCCGCGCACAAGCTCGTCGCCGACATCAACGGGCTGCCGCTCTATTTCTCCAAGGAGAATTTCTCCAACGGCTGCATCGGCACGGTCGACCTGACCTATCCGTCGTCGCCGTTCTTCCTGCTGCTCAATCCGACGCTGCTCGAGGCGCAGATGCGCCCGATCCTCGACTATGCGTCGATGCCGCGGTGGAAGTTCCCGTTCGCGCCGCACGACCTGGGCACCTATCCGCACGCCAACGGCCAGGTCTATGGCGGCGGCGAGCGCAGCGAGGACGACCAGATGCCGGTCGAGGAAACCGGCAACATGCTGCTGATGCTCGGCGCGCTGGCCAAGGTGCGCGGCAACGCCGATTTCGCCGAACGCTATTGGCCGCTGCTGGAGCGCTGGGCGACCTTCCTGCGCGAAAAGGGGCTCGACCCTGAAAACCAGCTGAGCACCGACGACTTCGCCGGCCATCTGGCGCACAACACCAACCTGTCGGTGAAGGCGATCAGCGCGCTCGACGCCTATTCCGAACTGGCGCGGATGCTGGGCAAGAAGGCGGATGCTGCGCGCTACCGCACCACCGCGCGGCAGATGGCGGCCAAGTGGCTGACGATGGCCAAGGACGGCGACCACACCCGCCTCGCCTTCGACCGGCCGGGAACGTGGAGCCAGAAGTATAATCTGGTGTGGGACAAGCTGCTCGGGCGCAACCTCTTCCCCAAGGCGCTGCTCGAGGACGAGGTGCGCTTCTACCTCCAGAACCAGCAGCCGTTCGGCCTGCCGCTCGACAGCCGCAAGACCTACACCAAGCTCGACTGGATTACCTGGAGCGCGACGCTGACCGACGACCGGGCGGCGTTCGAGCAGCTGATCGCGCCGGTGCACAAGTTCATGCGCGAAACGCCGACGCGGGTGCCGCTGAGCGACTGGTACGAGACGACCGACGGCAAGCAGGTCGGCTTTCAGGCGCGCTCGGTGGTCGGCGGCGTCTACATCAAGATGCTGTCCGACCAGGCGCTCTGGAAGAAATGGGCGGGCCGCGCGCAGGCCAGGGACTGAACGCGCGGCCCGGCCGGCGGCGTCAGACGGCGGGTGCGCGCCCGCCGCCGGCCGGAGTCTCCTGCAGCGTCGAGGACTTCGCCCACAGGTCGATCCCGCCCTCGCCGGCATGGACGTCGATCGCGGCCAGTTCCTCGGCGGTGAAGTCGAGCCGGCCGAGCGCGTCGAGGCTGTCGTCGAGCTGGGCGACGGTGCGTGCGCCGATCAGCGCGGCGGTGACGCGCGGGTCGCGCAGCACCCAGGCGATCGCCATCTGCGCGAGGCTCTGCCCGCGTGCCGCCGCGATTTCCCCCAGCGCCCGGATGCGCGCGAGATTCTCTTCGGTCAGCAGCGTCTGCGACAGCGAACCCTCGCGCGCCGCGCGGGCGTCGGCCGGCACGCCGCGGAGGTACTTGTCGGTGAGCATGCCCTGCGCGAGCGGTGAGAAGGCGATGCAGCCGGTGCCGAGTTCGCCCAACGTGTCGAGCAGTTCGCGCTCGATCCAGCGATTGAGCATCGAATAGCTCGGCTGGTGGATCAGCAGCGGCACGCGCTCCTCGGCGAGGATCGCGGCGGCGCGGCGGGTGAGCTCGGGCGAATAGGAGGAGATGCCGACGTAGAGCGCCTTGCCCTGGCGGTGGAGCTGGGCGAGCGCGCCCATCGTCTCCTCCAGCGGCGTGTCGGGATCGACGCGGTGCGAATAGAAGATGTCGACATAGTCGAGCCCTATCCGCCGGAGGCTCTGGTCGCAGCTGGCGATCAGATATTTGCGGCTGCCGCCGACGTCGCCGTACGGCCCGGGCCACATGTCCCACCCCGCCTTGGTCGAGATCACCAGCTCGTCGCGGTGCGTGGCGAAATCCTTGG
Source organism: Sphingomonas mangrovi (assembly GCF_047975845.1). Lineage (NCBI taxonomy): Bacteria > Pseudomonadati > Pseudomonadota > Alphaproteobacteria > Sphingomonadales > Sphingomonadaceae > Sphingomonas > Sphingomonas mangrovi. Next base: position 28,048 of record NZ_JBIUCZ010000007.1, read on the forward strand.
CGAGGACGCGGCCGAAATTCTCCTCGGCCGAGCCGTAGGGCGGGCCGTAGTTGTTGGCCAAATCGAAATGGGTGACGCCGCGGTCGAACGCACGGCGCAGGATCGCGCGGCCGGTCTCGAACACGTCCTCCCCGCCGAAGTTCTGCCACAGGCCGAGGCTGATCGCCGGCAGGACAAGCCCCGATCGGCCGCAGCGGCGATAGGGCATGCGACCGTCGTAGCGTGCGGGATCGGCGGTGTAGGGGGGCTCGAACGGCATGGGGTATCTCCGGATGCGAGCATCCGCTTCTAGGCGCGCCCGGCGGAGACCGCCAGCGCAGCCGCGCCGCTCAGGCTCGGTCGGCGAAGGCCGGGGCGGGTTCGGGCTGGGGACGACCGATCCAATAGCCCTGGACCTGCTCGCAGCCCCACAGCCGCAGCATCGCCAGCTGCGCGCCGGTCTCCACGCCTTCCGCGACGACCGGGATGCCCAAGCTCGCGCCGAGCGCCAGCGTCGTGCGGACGATCGATTCCGACGGCGGATGATGGTCCATCGCGATCACGAAGCTGCGGTCGATCTTGAGCTTGTCGAAGCGGAAGTCGCGCAGGTTGCCGAGCGAGGCGTGGCCGGTGCCGAAATCGTCCATGACGATGCGTGCGCCCGCCTGCTGGAGCTGGTGGAGCACCGCGAGCACCGTGTCGCGGCGGCTGCCGAGCAGGGTCGCACTTTCGGTCACCTCGAACTCCAGCCGCGCGGGGTCGATGCCATGCGCGGCGGCGAGCGCGAGCAGCTCGCCGGCGAGTTCGCGGCGGCGCAGCTGGATGGGCGAGAGGTTGAGCGCGAGGAACTGGTGCCGCGGCCCACGTGCGGCGCGTGCCATCGCCTTGTCTGCAAGCCAAAGCCCGATCGAGTCGATCAGCCCGTCCGCCTCGGCCAGCGGGACGAACCGCTCGGGGGAGATCTGCCCCAGTTCGGGGTGGGTCCAGCGCAGCAGCGCCTCGTGGCCGAGCACGCCGAGCGTCCGCGCGTCGGCGAGCGGCTGGTACACCAGGTGCAGCTCGCCGCGCTCGACCGCCCGGCCGAGATCGCGCGCCAGCCGCCTGCGCAGCCGCACCTCCTCCTGCAGCCGGTTGTCGAAGAAGCGCGCGACGCCGCGCCCTTCCGACTTCGCCCGGTACATGGCCAGATCGGCGAGCACGTGCAGTTCCTCGAGATTCTGCTCGGGGCCGGACACGGCGACGCCGATGCTGAGGCGGATCGGGATGGTGCCCTGGGCGGTTTCCGCGCAGCCGCGCAGGATCCGCGCGGCCAGCGCCTCCGCCGCCGCCGGCTGGTCGGGGGCGATCTGGAGGATCGCGAACTCGTCGCCGCCGATGCGGGCGACCAGGTCGTCGCTGCCGACGCAGCCGGCGAGCAGCTGCGCGGCACGGCGCAGCGCGCGGTCGCCGCCGGCATGGCCGTGGCGGTCGTTGATCGCCTTGAACTCGTCCAGGTCGATCGCGAAGACCGCCACGCGCGCGTCGGTGCGGCGCGCCTCGCTCAGCGCCTCGGCGAGCCGGTTTTCGAACTGGAGCCGGTTGGGCAGGCCGGTGAGCGCGTCGTGATGGGCGAGATGGTCGGCGTGGCGCTCGGCCGAGCGCCGCTGCTCGACCGCCTGGCGATAGACGAACAGGCAGCGCGCGAGCTCGCCCAGCTCGTCCTCGCGCTGCAGCCCGGGCAGCTCGATCGCGGTCGCCTCGTTGCGGTTGAACGCGCGCAGCCGGTCGGCGATCACCACGATCGGCGAGATCACCTGGCGGCGCAGCCATACCAATGCACCCGCCAGCGCGACGACGGTGAGCCCGCCGGCGATCAGCACGCGCAGGATGTTGCGGTACATGGTGCGCGCGTTGCCGGTGATCGCCTCGTCGATCGTACGGGTCAGCACCATGCGCGTCGTGGACTGGGCGGCTTCGAGGTCGCGCAGCGCGGCGAGGAAGGCGCCCATCTGCGGCTTGATGGCGGCGGGGTCGCGCCGCGCGGTGGCGAGCAGATCGTTGCCGCGGGCCGAGAAGCGCGCGGCGGCTTCCGCGCGCGCCGCGACCGAGTCGCGCAGCTCGGGGACCAGATCGGCGGTTTCGGCCATGCCTGCGCGCTGCCCGAAGGCGCTCACGCCGCGCGACACCTGCGCCCAGCGCGCCGGCGGAACCGGAACGCCGGTTTCCGCTAGACGGGTGACCTCGCCGATCGCGAGGCGCAGTTGCTGCTGGAGATGATCCTCATGCCCTTGCGTGCGCAGTAGCGCGCTCATCCGCGCGACCTCGGCATTCTCGTCGCGGATCCGGTTGGCGACGCCCAGCCCGGTCGCCAGCAGCACGAACGCCACCAGCAGCAGGGTTCCGAAGGCAACCAGCACGCGCGTGGAGATCGATCTCGGCAAGCGCCCCCCTTGGTTCGTCAGGCTAGCCGTCGAGCCTTACCGGTTCGCAAGGACGGCGCAACGACGCTGTCAACGCACGGGCGCGCCGGTCGGGCGCCGCAGGATCCACAGCGCGCAGGCGGCGAGCACCGCCGCGATCGTCAGCGCGAGCCACAGCGGCGGGCGGGCGCCCCAGCAGAACAGCGCGTAGCCGACGGTCATGCTCAGGCACGCCGCCCATTTGGCATGCCGCGGGATCGCGCCGTGTCGCTGCCAGGCGGTGAGCGCCGGGCCGAAGCGCGGGTGGCGCAGCAGCCACAGCTCGAGCCGGGGCGACGAGCGCGCGAAGCAGGCCAGCGCCAGGATCAGGAAGTCGACGGTCGGCAGCAGGGGCACGAAGATGCCGACGAAGCCGATCGCCACGAGCAGCAGGCCGAGGCTCAGCCAGGCGAGTCGCGCCGGTCGCCCGCGCCGCAGGAGTTCGCTGCGTTCCGGGTCCGCGTCAGCCGAGCCGGGCATCGGCCAGCGCCTGCACGCGTGCGAACGCCGCCTCGGCCCCGGCGACTGCGCGCCTCTCCTCGGCCTCGGTTTCCAATGCGGCGTCGAGCCGCGCGGTGAAGCGACGCCAATGCTCGGCCGGCCCTTCGGCGGTGGGGGCGAGATGGCGGGCGCCGTGCGCGTCGGACAGTCCCAGCTTGGCGGCTTCCTTGCGCAGCAGCGCCGCACCGAGGTTTGATCCCTCGGCGACGTAGAGCCAGCCGAGTGCCTGGGCGACGTCGACGGGCTCGCCGGGCGCGAAGCGGGGGGGCGCGTCGGTGGCGGGGAGCGGCTGGCCGAGGTCGGCGAGGTCCCGCTCGATCGCCTCGATCCGGGATCGCGTCGCGAGGTCCGGCACCGACGTGGCGAGCGCGGGATGGCGGTAGAGCGCCTCGATGTCGCGGTGGAACAGCCACTGCATGGCGACGAATCGCGCATAGCCCTCGCGGGTCGCGAAGGCGTCGGCGGCCATGATCGTACCATCCAGCCGCTGATGTGTGTCTTGCGTCTGGTCACGCAGGCGCTTGGACAGGGGAAGCTCGATCGTCGCGGGCAATACGGGATCCTTTGCGGAGAGGATCTCCTCCCCGTCGGCGGCGGTACTGCGAACGGATCGCAACTTCAATCGGCAAACGCTCCGACGGAGCGGAGCGGCTGCCGACACCAGCGGCAACGGGGCCCGCCCGACGACCGGAAGTCGTTCGGTGCGAGCCCCGCTCCGGTCCGGCGGAGATCAGCCGCGCGGCGTGCCCGGCTGGTTCGGGATGCCGTCACCCGGCTGGGTCGGATCGCCCGGCTGCGGCGTGGACATCGGGTCCGTCGTGTCGGGCATCCCCGGCGTGGTCGGCATGCCGTCTGGCGGCGTCGGGGTGGTCGGCGTGCCCGGCACTCCCGGCGTCATCGGATCGCCCGGCATGTCCGGAGTCGTCGGCGTACCCGGCATCGTGGGGGTGCCGGGCGTGGTCGGCGTCGTCTGCCGGCTGCGGGTGGTGCGGCGGGTCTGCCGGTCGGGGCTGGTGGTGGTGCGGGTGTCGGGATTGCCGGGCACCGTCTGCGGCCCCGGCGTGCCGGGCGTCGTCTGGGTTCCGGGCACGCCCGGGGTTCCCGGCGTGGTGGGGGTAGAGGGGCTGGTGGTCACCTGAGCGATCGCCGTCCCCGAGCCACAGACCGCAAGCATCGCTGCCAACATCGTCGTGCGCATGATCGGGTTCCTTCTCCAAGTCTGGCGTGCCAACGCGCCACGACGGAAGAAGTGCCCATTTCCCGCCACAATGGCAGAAAAGCCGTTACTCTATCATAAGTTAGGATTCAGCCGCACTGCCCGCGATGCAGCAGCTTCTGGTCGGCGAGGACAAGCGCTACCATCGCTTCGACGACGGGGACGCCGCGGATGCCGACGCAGGGATCGTGGCGTCCCTTGGTGGCGAGCGTGGTGGCTTCGCCTTCCCGGGTGACGGTCTCCATCGGCGTCAGGATCGAGCTGGTCGGCTTGAACGCGACGCGCAGGCGGATCGGCTGGCCGGTGGCGATGCCGCCGGCGATGCCGCCGGCATGGTTGGCGAGGAAGCGCGGACCGTCGTCGCCCGGCCGCATCGGGTCGGCATTCTCCTCGCCGGTCAGTGCCGCGGCGGCGAAGCCGTCGCCGATCTCGACGCCTTTGACGGCGTTGATCGACATGGCGGCGGCGGCAAGCTCGCTGTCGAGCTTGGCATAGAGCGGCGCGCCCCAGCCGGCGGGCACGCCCGTCGCCTCGCACGCGACGACGGCGCCCAGCGACGATCCGGCCTTGCGCGCGCGGTCGACCAGCGCCTCCCAGCGCAGCGCCGCGTCTGCATCGGGGCAGAAGAAGGGATTGCGGCCGATCTCGGCGGCATCGAACTTCGCATAGTCGATCGCGTCGCCGCCGATCGCCTCGACCCAGGCGGTGATCGTCACCTCGGGGATCACCTGCCGGGCGACGGCACCGGCGGCGACGCGCGACGCGGTCTCGCGCGCGGACGAGCGCCCGCCGCCGCGATAGTCGCGGAAGCCGTATTTCGCGTCGTACGCATAGTCGGCATGGCCGGGGCGATAGGCCTTGGCGACGTCCGAATAATCCTTGGAGCGCTGGTCGACGTTCTCGATCATCAGCGCAATCGGCGTGCCGGTGGTGCGCCCTTCGAACACGCCGGAGAGGATGCGGACCTCGTCGGGCTCGCGCCGCTGCGTCGTGAAGCGCGAGGTGCCGGGGCGGCGCGCGTCGAGGAACGGCTGGAGGTCCGCCTCGCTGAGCGCGATCCCCGGCGGGCAGCCGTCGACGACCGCGCCGATCGCCGGCCCGTGGCTCTCGCCCCAGGTGGTGAAGCGGAACATCCGGCCGAAGCTGTTGACGCTCATGCCGCTTGCCCCAGCAGCGCGAAGGCGTCGGCATGGATCGCCTCGCCGCGCACGCCGCACGGCATCGCGCCCTGCTGCAGCGGCAGCGCCAGCAGGTTCTCGCCGGCATAGGGCGAGGCGAAGCCCTGCGCCCAGTCGGCGGAGAAGCCGAACCGCCCGTAATAAGCCGGATCGCCGAGCACGAAGCACAGGTGCACGCCCGCATCAGCGAGATGCTCCAGGCCGGCGCGGATCAGCGCCTCGGCCACGCCCTCGCGGCGATGGGCGGGGGCGACCGCGACCGGCGCCAGCGCGACCGCCGCCACCGACCGGTCCGCCACGTCGACCGCCATCCGGCTGAACGCGATCATGCCGGCGAGCATGCCGTCGTCCTCGTCGTCGGCGACCAGCGTCAGCACCATGTCGCCGGTGACGCACAGCCGCTGGACGAGCAGCGCCTCGTCCTCGGCCGGGAAGGCGGCGCGCAGCAGCGCGTCGATCGCCGCCACGTCGCCGCCCGATGCCGGGCGGATCGCGACCGTCACGACAGCGCGATGTCGGGCGCGTCCTCGGCCTTCATGCCGATGACGTTGTAGCCGGCGTCGACGTGGTGGATCTCGCCGGTCACGCCGCTCGCCAGGTCCGACAGCAGGTAGAGGCCGGCGCCGCCCACATCCTCGATGGTGACGTTGCGGCGCAGCGGCGAGTTCAGCTCGTTCCACTTCAGGATATAGCGGAAATCGCCGATGCCGGAGGCGGCGAGCGTCTTGATCGGCCCGGCCGAGACCGCGTTGACGCGGATGTTCTCCGGCCCCAGGTCGACCGCGAGATACTTGACCGAGGTGTCGAGCGCCGACTTGGCCACGCCCATCACGTTGTAGTGGGGGACGACCTTTTCCGAGCCGTAATAGGTCAGCGTCAGCAGGCTGCCGCCGTTCGGCATCATCGCGCGGGCGCGCTGGGCGACCGCGGTGAAGCTGTAGACCGAGATGTTCATGGTCATCAGGAAATTGTCGAGGCTGGTGTCGTAGTAGCGACCGCGCAGCTCCTCCTTGTCGGAAAAGCCGATCGCGTGGACGACGAAGTCGATCGTCGGCCACTGCTCCGCCAGCGTCGCGAAGGCGGTGTCGAGCTTGGCCATGTCCGACACGTCGCACTCGATCAGCCGATCCGAGCCGACCTGTGCGGCGAGCGGGCGCACGCGGCGCTCCAGCGCCTCGCCCTGATAGGTGAACGCCATCTCCGCGCCCTGCGCGTGCAGCGCCTTGGCAATGCCCCACGCCAGCGAGCGATCGTTGGCAAGCCCCATGATGAGCCCACGCTTGCCCTGCATCAGTCCCGTCACGCCGCAGCTTCCTCCATTGGTACAGCAGGGTCCTCTAGCGCCGGTTCGGGGGTTTCCGCCAGCGCCGCGTTCAATTCCACGCCGACCACCACGCCCAGACCGACGACGAAGAAGAAGATCAGCGCGATCATCACGCCCGCCAGGCTGCCGTAGGTGAGGTCGTAGCCGCCGAGCAAGTCGAGCGACAGCGGCAGCAGCGCGGTGGTCCCCAGCCACCAGCCGGCGGTGAGCGCCGCGCCCGGCCATTTCGGGCATTTGCTGTAGCGATATTTGCTGGGGGTGAGCGAATAGAAGAGCATGTAGAGCGCGACGAACAGCGCGACGGCAGGGGCGAGGCGCGCGACCGAGATCCATTGCGCGGTGTCGCTGAGGAACGGCAGCACGCGCAGGATGAACTGCTCGACGCCCAGCAGCACGACCTGAAAGCTGAACGCCGCCATCGCCAGCACCACCGAGGCGACGATCAGCCCGATCGAGCTCAGCCGATATTCCCAGAACGGGCGGGTGGAGGGGATGCCGTACGCCTGGCGCAGGATCGAGCGCACCGTCTCGATGAAGCCGGTGGTGGTCCACAGCCCGACGATCGCACCCAGCCACAGCAGCGACCCCGAGCGCGCCTGGAGCACGTCGAGGATCGGCTTTTCGAGCACGCTCGCCACCTCGGGCGGGACGGTGCGCAGGAACGCCTCGACCGCATGGACGCCGTCGCCGGTGCGCCCGACCAGCCGCGCCACCGCCGCCGCGACGATGAAGAAGGGAAACAGGGTGACCAGCGACAGATAGGCGAGGTTGCCGGCGTGGGTGAAGCCGTCGGTATAGGTGCCGACCGCGACCCGGCGCACGATCTCGATCACCCGCGCGCTCAGGCCGAGGCGCGACAGGATCGGCGCATGGCCGTCGCGCCGCGCCTCCGGGCTTTCCGGCGACACCGCGCCGGCTGCCGGGGCTGCGGCGCGGCGGTCGCTCACAAGCCCAGCTTCGCGCGCGGATCCTGGTCGCGGCCGGGCCAGCCCTGGACGAACTCGACCAGCGCGTCGTCGCCGACCGGCAGGTCGACCATCAGCGTCACCAGCTGGTCGCCGCGGCCGCCGCCCTTCTTGTGGAAGCCGCGGTTCTTGAGCCGGAGTACCTTGCCCGAGGTCGAGCCCTTGGGCACCTTGAGCATCACCGCGCCCTCTACGGTGGGCACGCGCACCTCGCCGCCCAGCACCGCCTCGGCGAGGCTGACCGGCAGCTCGAGCCGCACGTCGTCGCCGTCGCGGGTGAAGAAGCGGTGCGGCTGGACTTCGATCGAGACGATCGCGTCGCCGGCGCCGCCCGCGCCCGGATCGCCCTTGCCGGCGAGGCGCATCTGGGTGCCGCTCTCGACGCCGGCGGGGAGCTTCAGGTCGATGGTCTTGCCGTCGCGCAGCATGATCCGCTGCGGGCTGAGCGCCGCCGCGTCGGTGAACGCCACCGCCAGCCGATAGGGAACGTTGGCGCCCTTCGGCGCCTGGCGCCGGCCGAAGCCGCCGCCGAACCCGCCGCGCTGGCCGCCGCCGCCGCTGAACAGCCCCTCGAACAGATCCTCGAAGCCGCCGCCCTCGTTGCCACCGCCGAAGTCGAACCCGCCGCGCTGACCCGGCCGGAACCCGCCGCCACCCCCGCCGCCGCCGAAGCCGAACGGCGAGCTGGGATTGCCGTCGCCGTCGATCTCGCCGCGGTCGAAGCGCGCGCGCTTGTCCTTGTCGGTGAGCAGGTCGTAAGCCTGGGTCACCTGGCTGAAGCGCTCCGCCGCCTTGGGGTTGTCCTTGTTGCGGTCGGGGTGCAGCTCCTTGGCGAGCGTGCGATACGCCTTCTTGATGTCCGCTTCGCTCGCGTCGCGTGCGACGCCCAAAGTTGCGTAAGGGTCTGCCATGTCCCGTTAGCTAGGCGGTGCGGGGCCCGGCGACAATGGGGACGCGCGCATCCATTGCCGGGGCGGAACGAAGCCGGCGCCGCGGCCGTTTTCGCGGCCATGACCGACTGTGCCTCCCCCGCCCGCCGCCGGCTGCTCGTCCAGTCCGCCGCGTTGCTGCCGCTCGTCGCGCTCGCCGGCTGCGCCACGCCGCTCGGCAGCTATGGCGTGGAGGAGGGGGTGCGGCGGCTGCTCACCCTGTCGAGCCAGCGCGCCTTCGCCCGACTGACCGAGCCGGGCGGCTTCTACGACGACCAGCTCACCCGGCTGGTGCTGCCGGAGACCGGCGGCAACGACGTGCTCGGCGCGGTGCTGCGCACCAATGCGGTGCGCGGGCGGGTCGCGCAGGCGCTCAACGACGTCGCGGTCGATGCCGCCGACCGCGCGACGCCGGTGGTGCTCGATTCGATCCGCTCGCTGACGCTGACCGACGCGCTGGCGGTGCTGCGCGGCGGGCCGACCGCGGCGACCGACCTGCTCCAGCGGCAGGTCGGCGGCGCGCTGGTCGAGACGATGTTCCCGGAGTTTTCGGCCGGATTGCGCTCCGACACGCTCGAAATCCTCACCGCCATCGCGGGGGCGCGAACGGGAATCGACTATGCCGCGCTGGCGCGCACCGGCGCCGAGCAGGCGGGGCAGGCGATCTTCCGCGCGATCGGCCGCGAGGAAGCCGCGATCCGCGCCGACCCGCGCAGCACCCGCGACCCGACGCTGATCGCGTTGCTGAGCGGAGCATCGCTGGTGCGGTGACGCGGGCGTCGCGCTGGAGGGTCGGGCGTAGCGGCAATGGATCCTGACTTCCGTCAGGATGACGGTGGGGGGCGGTTTCCTCTCTTCCCCTCCGTTCGCCTCGAGTAGCCGTCGAGTAACGCCGTCAGGCGCGTATCGAGACGGCGTATCGAGAGGTCGGCTCCCGGGGCCGTACCTCGATACGAGCCCTCGATCCGCGCCTGACGGCGATACTCGGTCTCTACTCGGCACGAACGGGGCAGTGGGGTCGCTCCCCGTCACCCCTCCAGCGGCGCGACGTCGACCGAGACGTGCATCGTCTGCGCGCCTGATCCAAGCACGACGCCGTCGATCGGGGCGATGTCGGCATAGTCGCGGCCGATCGCGACGACGACGTGGTCGTTCGCCATCCAGATGCCGTTGGTGGGATCGACCCCGACCCAGCCGTGGCGCGCGCCGCACCACAGTAGCACCCAGGCGTGGGTGGCGTCCGCGCCGACCAGCCTCGGCTGGCCCGGTGGCGGCAGCGTGCGCAGATAGCCTGAGGCATAGGCCGCCGGCAGCCCCGCGGCGCGCAGGCCCGAGATCATGATCTGCGCGAAATCCTGGCAGACGCCGCCCCGCTTCGCGAAGGCGACGTGCGGGGGCGTGTCGACCAGCGTCGCGGTGGTGTCGAACGCGAACTCGCGCTGGATGCGCTGCGCGAGCGCGATCGCCGCCTCCAGCGCGCCGCGATCGGGATCGAGCTCCTCGGCGCACCAGGCGCCGATGTCGCGATCGAGCGGGATGTGCGGCGAGGGGAAGAGATAGCTCGCCGGGCTCGCCGGCCCGGCGTCGCGGCTGGCGCGTGCCTGGACGGCGATCTCGGCCAGCGTCGGATCGTCGGCCGCAGGGACCGGGATCGGCCGGTCGACGGTGACGCGGGCGCGGCTTTCGATGGTGAGCTCGCGCTCGGGCTTCTCCACCACCAGCCGCAGCACGTTGGCGAGGCCCGCCTGCGCGCGCGCGGGCGCGGTGTGGCCGCCGGGCTCGACCGACAGGTGATAGTCCTCCAGCACCTGTCCCGACCACAGGATCGGCTTCAGCCGCAGGTTGCAGCGCGCAAAGCCCGCCGCCTCGGCATAGTCGAAGCGGGTGACGTGGCGGATCGCGTAGCGCATCATGCCAGCGTCAGCCCGGAACCGCGCAAGGGCTCGGCGCCCTGCAGGAAATAGCGCGTGGCGATCGCGTCGGAGAGGCGCATCAAATGGCTCTCCAGCGCCTGCGCCGTCGCTGCGTCCAGCGTCGCGGCGGTCGCGGTCGCGACCGTGGCCTGCAGCGCGGTGGCGATCGCCTGCTGCGGCTCGGCGAGCCCCGAATCGGACAGCACCGGCAGCCGCGCGAGATGCTCGGCGATCGAGTCTGCCTGGAAGGCGATCGACCGCGGATTGCCGGGATCGAGCGCGATCAGGTCGACCACCGGCGCGGGCGCGAGCCCGGTCAGGTAGCGCTGGCGATAGCTGATCTGGCTGTCGGCCAGGTCGAGAAGCGTCGACAGATCGTCCGACGTCGCCGCGGGCGTGGCGAAGTGCCGGAGCGCCTGCGTCGCTGCCAGCGCGCGCTCGATCCGCCGGCCCAGATCGTGGAAGCGCCACGCGTCGGTGCGCGCCATATGTTCGGCCGACAGCCCCGCGAGTGCGGCGTAGCGGCGCTGGAGCGAGCCGGCCCGGTCGAGCAGCCCGCCGCGGTCGGGGGGCGGCGCCTCGAGCAGCCGCATCATGTCCGCGGCCAGCCGATCGCGCGAGATCGCGCCGATTCCCGCCGCCAGCCGGTTGATCGCGCGGACGCTGTGCCCTTCGCCCTCGATCGCCAGGCGGGCGAAGTCGACCAGTTCGCGGCGACGGCGGCCGGCGGGGGCGGGGGCGGCGCCGGCATCGGCGATCAGCGCCACCAGCCGCGCCACCGTCGCATCGGCGAGCGCAGCGCCGGTGTCGGCGCCGATCGAATGGCCGAGCAGCACCCGGATCGCGCCGAGCAGCGCCTCGCCGCGCTCGAGATAGCGGCCGAGCCAGAAGAGATTGTCGGCGACCCGGCTGGGCAACGTGCCGGGGTTGCGGCGCAGCTCGATCGCGTCGGCGGTGGGGAGCAGCGACACCGGCGGCACCGGATCGGCGCCGTGGACGCAGACGTCGGCGGACCAGCTCCCCGCGTCCATCCCCCCAACGTGCGTGTCGGCATGGCCGCCGATCCGCACCAGCCCGCCGGGGAGCACCGTCCACCCGCCCGCGGCATCGCGCGCGGCGTAGACGCGCAGCGTGAACGGGCGCGGCTCCAGCCGCTCGCCCTGCGCGAGTGGCATCGTCGAGAGGCGCACGACCTCCTGGCCGACATAGTCCTGCGGGCGGCGGGTCATGTCGTCGGCGAGCAGGCGGCGCGCGGCCGCATCGAGGTCGGCGCCGAGCACCGCGGCGCCGCCGGGCAGGCCGAGCGGCGTGGGGCCGAAGGCGGGTGCCACCACCAGCCGATCGAGGTCGGCGAGCACCCGGTCGCGCTCGGCCGGCTGGCCGCACCACCAGGTGGCGAGGTTGGGGAGCTTGAGCGGCGCGCCGGTCAGCCGCTCGGCGATGGCGGGAAGGAAGGCGGCGAACGCCGGCGCCTCCAGCATCCCCGCGCCGGGCGTGTTGGCGACGACGAGGTTGCCCGCCGCCATCGCATCGACCAGCCCCGGTACGCCGATCGTCGAACTGGCGTCGAAGGCGAGCGGATCGAGCAGTCGCGGGTCGACCCGCCGCCACAGGGCGTCGATCCGCTTCAGCCCGGCGATGGTGCGGACGTAGAGCTGGTCGTGGCGCACCGCCAGGTCGGCGCCCTCGACCAGCAGGAACCCCAGATAGCGCGCGAGATGCGCCTGCTCGGCGTAGCTCGGGTCCTGCCGGCCGGGGGTGAGCAGGCCGATGCGCGGCTCGGTGCGGCGGCACGCGGCGGCGAGCCCCTCGCGCATCGCCGCGAAGAAGGGCGCGTGGCGGCGGACGTTGAGCCGGCCCTGCAGCCCGCCCAGCGTGCGCGCGATCGCCAGCCGGTTCTCCAGCGCATAGCCCGCACCGACCGGCGCCCGAAGATGGTCGGCGAGCACCCGCCAGCCGCCGTCCGGGTCGCGGCACAGGTCGGCGGCGAAGAACTGCAGGTGGTGGCCGCCCGGCGGGACGACGCCGGCCATCGGGCGCAGGAACAGGGGGCTGCCGGCGACCAGCGCCGCCGGGATCGCGCCGTCGGCGACCAGCCGGCCGGGGCCGTAGAGATCGGCGGTCACCGCCTCCAGCAGCTCGGCGCGCTGGGCGATCCCGGCGGCGATCGTCTGCCATTCGCGGCTGTCGATCAGCAGCGGCACCGGCGACAGCGGCCCGCGGCGTTCCTCGCTCTCGCCGGGCATGCGGAGGCCGAGGTCGTCGGCCTGGCGCTGCGCCCGCTCGCGCGCCTGGTCGAGCGAGTCGCCCGCGGCGGCGGCGAGTTCTTCGAGGGCGGCGACCCAGGCGGCGCGCGCCCCGGCGCACAGCACGTCGCCGGCGGGGGCGTGCGCGCAATAGTCGGCGGCCCAGCGCTCGGCGATGGTGGCGGCGTCGAACAGGCTTGCGGCTCGGTTCGGCACGCGTCACTCCGATTGCGTTCGCCCGGTGTCACCACAAAGCGCGCGGGGGCGCAACCGGGAAGGGACAGGCAGGGGGGTGGTACAAGGCCCTGTTTCCCGCCTTCTCTGCTTTCCGTTCGTCTCGAGTAGCCGTCGAGTAGCTGCGCAAGCAGCGTATCGAGAGGGCGTATCGAGAGGCAGGTTGTGGGGCGGTACCTCGATACGAGCCCTCGACACGCGCCTGAAGGCGCTGCTCGGTCTCTACTCGGCACGAACGAGGGAGGGCCGGGGGTTTTCGGCTCCGCTCAGAAGTCCGGCAGCGGCTGGTCCGCAATCCCCCAGCCGGCCAGACCGCGGCCGTTGGCGCGCTCGATCAGTTCGTCGGCATCGTGGATCGAGAAGCGGCGGGGCGTCGCGATGTCGCCGAACTCCGCCCAGCTGACCGGGGCGGCGACATGCGCGCCGGGGCGGGCGCGGGCGGAATAGGGCATTACCGCGGTAGCGCCGCGCTGGTTGCGCAGCCAGTCGAGGAAGATCCGGCCCTTGCGCTTCGCCTTGGACATGGTCGCGACGAAGCGCTCGGGCTCGGCCGCCGCCAGCGCGCGGGCGAAGCGGTCGGCGAAGGACTTGACCGCCGGCCATTCGGCCTGGGGGGTGAGCGGCACCACAACATGCACGCCCTTGCCGCCCGACAGCATCGCGAAGCTCGCCAGCCCCATGTCGGCGAGGTGGCGCTTGACGTCCTCGGCGGCGCGCTGGACGTCGCGCCAGTCGAGCCCCTCGTCGGGATCGAGGTCGAACACCAGCCGGTCGGGCCGTTCGACGTCCTCCACGCGTGCTCCCCAGCCGTGGAACTCGATCGTTCCCATCTGGACGCACGCCATCAGCCCGTCGAGGTCGCGGACGTAGAGGTAGGGCTCGGTCGATCCGTCCTTCTCGCGGATGTCGACGTGCGCGACCTGGTCGCCGAAGCTGCCGGCGTCGTGCTTCTGGAAGAAGCACTGCTTGGCACGGCCTTGCGGGCAGCGCACCAGACTGATCGGGCGGTTGGCGACCCAGGGCAGCATGATCGGCGACACCTGCGCCACATAGGCGGCGAGATCGCCCTTGGTGGCGCCGTCTTCCGGGAAGATCACCCGGTCGGCGCTGCTGATCTTCACGGAGGATGTCGGAACCGCGGCCTTCTTGCCGGCAACCTTGGCGGGTCGGGTCGCGGCCGGCGGCGCCTCGGGAGCCTCGACGACCACCTCGGTTGCGGCCTTGTCCTCGCGCAGCGCGACGAAGCTGGCGTGGCGCACCACCTGTTCGGCGGTGAACTCGGCGAAGGCGACCTCGGCAACCAGCCGCGGCGTCACCCAATGCGCACCGAGCGCGGCGGCACGGGGCACCGCGACCGGCGGGGTCTTGCGGGCGATCCGGTCGAGCCGGCCCCGCAGATCGTCAATGGTGGCGGCTTCGAAGCCGGTGCCGACCTTGCCCGCATAGGTGAGGCCGTCGGGGCCGTTCACCGCCAGCAGCAGCGATCGAAGCCCCCGGCTGGCAGCGGTGGAGGGCAGCCAGCCGACGACGACGAACTCCTGCCGGCGGATGCACTTGGTCTTGAGCCAGCCCTTGCTGCGCGTGCCGCGATAGGGCGCGTCGGCGCGCTTGGAGACGACGCCCTCATAGCCCTCCCGGCACATCGCCTCGAACAGCTTCTCGCCGGCGCCGACGACATGTTCCGAATAGTGCAGCCGCGCGTCGACATTCTCGACCAGCGGGCGCAGCCGGTCCTTGCGCTGCACCTGCGGCAGCGCGCGCAGGTCCTCGCCGTCCAGTTCCAGCAGGTCGAAGGCGAAGAACGCCATCTCGCCGCCGTCCTTGATCGCGGCCTGCAGCGTGGAGAAGTCGGGGCGCCCGTCCTTGAACGCGACGATCTCGCCGTCGATCAGCGCACTGCCGGCCGGGATCGCGGCGGCGGCTTCGGCGATGCCCGGGAACCTGTCGGTCCAGTCGAGCCCGGAGCGGGTGTAGACCACCGGCCCGCCCTTGCCGATCGCGAGCAGCGCGCGATAGCCGTCGTACTTCACCTCGTGCAGCCAAGCGCTGCCGGTGCGGACCGCGTCGACCAGCGTGCACAGCTGCGGCTCGGCGAAGCTGGGGCGCTTGCCCGGCGCTTTGGCCTTGGCGCGTGGGTTCGTCGCGGCAGGCTTCCTCGCCTTGGGCTTGGTCGCGGCCTTCTTCCCCGCGGCGATCTCCTCCATCGTCCGGCCGGTTTTGATGCTGGTGAGCGCAGTTTCGACCAGCGTGTCGGCGCCGCCGGCGTGCGCATCGTCGATCTTGCGCAGCAGCCAGTTCTCGTTCTTCTCGCGGCCGCGCGGTTTCAGGCGGATCAGCAGCCACTCGCCCTTCATCCGTTCGCCGTCGAGGACGAAGTGGAGATGGCCCTTGTCGAGGTCCTTGGCCGACTTGCCCTTGATCGGCGCCCAGGTGCCATCGTCCCATAGCATCACCGTGCCGCCGCCGTACTCGCCCTTTGGGATGGTGCCTTCGAAGTCGCCGTAGGACAGCGGATGGTCCTCGGTGCGGACCGCCAGCCGCTTCTGGTCGGGGTCGAGGCTTGGGCCGCGCGTTACCGCCCAGCTTTTGAGCACGCCGTCCAGTTCGATGCGGAAGTCCCAGTGGAGGCGGGTGGCGTCGTGCTTCTGGACGATGAAGCGGTTGCCGTGGCCGGGCTCCAGCGTGCCCGCGGGCTCGGCGGTGCGGCTGAAGTCGCGCTTCGCGTTGTAGAGCGCGAGCGGGTCGGTCTTGGTCATGTCAGGCGGCCCTCGCCATCAACCGCGCGACACTATGCTCCCGCCCAATTCCGTGCTCCCGCGCAGGCGGGAGCCCAGGGTCGCGCACGCTACCTTTTGTGGTTCTGCCTGGCCCTAGGCTCCCGCCTGCGCGGGAGCACGGGTGCGGTGCAGGGGCGCGACCGTCGCGTACCCCGGCGAAGGCCGGGGTCCAGATGGGACTCACTGGCCGCTGCAGGGCTTGGCTCTGGATCCCAGCCTGCGCCGGGATACGGGTGCAGGGTGCGGGTAGGGCGTCAGGCACGTTTGCGCGCCGGGGCCTTTGCCGACGATTTCGCCGCCGGCTTCTTCGCGGTCGTCTTGCGCGCCGGCTTGCCTTCCGCGTCGTTGGCGGCCGCCTTGGTGGCGCGCTTCTTGGCCGCCGGTTTCGCATCGCCGGGCTTCTCCAGCGACTTCTTGAGCGCCGCCATCAGGTCGACGACATTCGCCCCGGAGGGGCGCGCGCCTTCGTCGGCGCTGGTGTCGACGATCTTGCCCTTGGCCTTCTTCTTGCGCTCGATCAGGTCCTTGAGCGCATCGACATAGCGGTCGTGAAACTCCTGCGGATCGAACTTGGCCGACTTCTTTGCGATCAGCGTCTCGGCCAGGTCGAGCAGGTCCTCGTCGGGCGCGTCGTCGGGAATGTCGCGGAAATAGCCCTGGGCGCGATGGACCTCGTCGGCGTAGCGCAGCGTCTCCAGCACCATGCCGCGCCCGCACGGTTTGAGGCTCACGACATATTCGCGGCCGCGCAGCGCGAGCTGGCCGAGCCC
The DNA here is from genome assembly GCF_047975845.1 of Sphingomonas mangrovi. NCBI lineage: Bacteria > Pseudomonadati > Pseudomonadota > Alphaproteobacteria > Sphingomonadales > Sphingomonadaceae > Sphingomonas > Sphingomonas mangrovi. Next base: position 44,518 of record NZ_JBIUCZ010000007.1, read on the forward strand.
GACCTTCTTCGTGCGCTTCAACGCCTCGCGCAGCACGATGAACGCCTCTTCGGCCAGGTCGTCGGCCGGCACCACGAAATAGGGCTTTTCGTAGTAGAGCACGTCGATCTCGTGCGCGTCGACGAACTGGGTGAGCTCCAGCGTCTTCTTCGACTCGAGCTTCACCGCGTCGATCTCGTCCTGCTCCAGCAGGATGTAGTTGCCCTTCTCGACCTCGTAGCCCTTGACGATCTCGTCGGGATCGACCGGGCCGACGCCAGCCACGCTCTTTTCATATTTGATCGGCTTGCCGGTCGGCTCGTGCATCTGGCGGAAGGAGACCGTCGCGCTCGATTTGGTCGCGGTGTAGATCTCCACTGGGATCGACACCAGCGCGAGCCGGATCTGTCCCTGCCAATAGGCCCTTGCCGCCATCGCCCGTTCCCTGCTTGGTTGCGCAACCGATTCAATTCTCAGGCGAAAGAGTCGTTCCCGCGCGGGCCCGCCGATCCGATGGGGCGAAGGGGTGCGAAGCGGCGCCAAGCGGCGTATAGGCGCGGGCATGACGAACGATCCCTTCGCGCTGTTCGACGCCTGGCTGGCAGAGGCCGCGACGAGCGAACCCAACGATCCCAACGCGATGGCGCTCGCCACCGCCGATGCCGCCGGCCGACCATCGGTGCGCGAAGTGCTGCTGAAGGAGCATGGGGCGAAGACGGGGTTCGTCTTCTACACCAACCGGCAGAGTCGCAAGGGCGCCGACCTCGCCGCCAATCCGCACGCCGCGCTGCTGTTCCACTGGAAGGGGCTGCGCCGTCAGGTGCGCATCGAAGGCGCCGTGCGCGAAGTGAGCGACGCCGAGTCGGACGCCTATTTCGCCGTCCGTCCGCGCGATTCGCAGCTCGGCGCCTGGGCATCGCTCCAGTCGCAGCCGCTCGACGCGCGCGACAGCTTCGAGCGCCGCTTCGCCGAGGCGCAGGCGCGCTACGAGGGCGGCGACGTGCCGCGCCCGCCGCACTGGGGCGGCTATCGCGTCGTACCCGACCGGATCGAGTTCTGGCAGGACCGCGCCTACCGCCTGCACGAGCGGCGGCTGTTCACCCGCGCCGCCGACGGCTGGAGCGAGGGGCTGCTGTTCCCGTGACCGAGGCCGAGCGCGGGCGGATCATTCCCTTTGCGGTGCGCGCCGCCCTCGCCTCGGTGGCGATGGCGGTGGCGCTGCTCGTGCTCAAGGGAGTGGCGGCCTGGAGCACCGGGTCGGTGGCGATGCTCGGCAGCCTCGCCGACACCGCGCTCGACCTGCTCGCCTCGCTGGTGACGCTCTACGGCGTGCGGCTGGCGGCAACGCCGGCGGACCACGACCATCGCTTCGGCCACGGCAAGGCGGAGGCGCTGGCGGCGCTCTTCCAGGTGGCGCTCATCGCCGCCTCGGCGGTCGGCATCGCCTGGCGCGCGATCGGTGCCTTCGCCGAGCCGGGGGAGACCGCCGACGCGCAGTTCGGCATCGGCGTGTCGCTGTTCGCGATCGTCGCAACCTTCGCGCTGCTCGCCTATCAGCGCGCGATCATCCGCCAGACCGGATCGGTCGCGATCCGCGCCGACAGCGTCCACTATCAGTCGGACCTGTTGCTCAACCTGGCGGTGATCGCGGCGATCGTGCTCGACCAGTACGCCGGGCTGCCGGGCGCCGACCCGCTGTTCGGCATCGCCATCGCGCTGTGGCTGGCGTGGGGCGCGTTCCGCGCGTCGAGCCAGGCGATCGACCAGCTGATGGACAAGGAATGGCCGGAGGGCGAGCGCGCCGCCTTCCTCGACGTGGCGGCGCGGCAGGAGGGCTTGCGCGGCATCCACGATTTCCGCACCCGCCGCTCCGGCAGCCACGACTTCGCGCAGTTCCACATGGAAGTCGATCGCGACCTGAGCGTCGCCGACGCGCACGAGATCGTCGAGTCGGTGGAGAAGAACCTGCGCCGCGCCTATCCGCGCGTCGAGGTGCTGATCCACCTCGACCCCGAAGGCCATGTCGACACCGACAACCCGCTGGTCGAGGCCGACGTCACCCCGCACTGGTTCGGCAAGCGGGTAGGAGGATGACCATGGTTCCGTTCGCGCAAGTCGACGCCTTTACCGACCGGCCGTTCGCCGGCAATCCGGCGGCGGTGCTCGCGCTCGACGCCTGGCCCGAGGACGCGCTGCTCCAGCAGATCGCCGCCGAGAACAACCTGTCGGAAACCGCGTTTCTGGTGCCCGACGCGAGCGGGGCGGCGGATCGCGAGCTGCGCTGGTTCACGCCCGAGACGGAGGTGATGCTGTGTGGCCATGCTACGCTGGCGAGCGGGCATTTCCTGCTGTCGGCGGATCGCGCGCTGGAGCGGGTACGCTTCCGAACCTGCCACGCCGGGGTGCTGGAGGTGGCGCGCGACGGCGACGGCTATGCGATGGCGCTGCCGACCTGGGTGCCGGAACCCAAGCCGCTGCCAAAGATCGTCGCGGCGCTCGCCTGCGACGTCCAGGAAACGCTGTGGCACGACCATGGCTATGCCGTGGCGGTGGTCGCGAGCGCGGACTTGGTCGAGCAGCTCCAGCCCGAGCCCGCCGGCCTCTGCGTCGCGGGAGAGGCGATCGTGATCGTCACCGCGCCCGGCCGCGAGACCGACGTGGTCAGCCGGGTGTTCGCGCCGGGGTGCGGCATCGCCGAGGATCCGGTGACCGGATCGGCGCACGCCGTCATGGCGCGGTACTGGACCGAGCGGCTGGGGCGCGACCGTTTCACCGCCCACCAGGCGAGCGCGCGCGGCGGGCGGCTGACGGTGCGGCTGGACGGCGACCGCGCGATCCTGGGCGGGCGCTGCGTGACGGTGATCGAGGGGCGGTTCCGGCTGCCGTGAGGGTGGGAGGCACCGTCCCATCCTCCTCCCCGTTCGTGCCGAGTAGAGATCGAGTCGCGCCGCGAGGCGCGTATCGAGAGCTCGTATCGAGGTACGGTCCCGCACGCCAACCTGTCTCTCGATACGCCCTCTCGATACGCGGCTACGCCGCTACTCGATGGCTACTCGAGACGAACGGTTTGGGGGCTCACGCCGCCAGCGGCACAGCCGCTTGGGTTTCCGCGATCCAGCCGCCGCCTAGCACCCGCTCGCCCGCATAAAGCACCGCCGCCTGCCCCGGCGCCACGCCGTACTCTGGCGCGTCGAACACCAGCCGGTCGCCGTCGAGCCGCGCCGGAACGGGCTTGGCGAGCGAGCGCACCTTGGCGGTGAGCGGCTGGCCGCGATCGCCGCCCAGCCAGTTGATGTCGGAAAGCCGCGCCGCACCGACCGCCAGCGCGATGCGCGGGCCGACCACCAGCCGCCGGCTCTCCGGCTCCAGCCGCACGACGTACAGCGGCTCGGGCTGGCCGCCGATCTCCAGCCCGCGGCGCTGGCCCACGGTGAAGCCGACCAGCCCGGCGTGAGTCCCAAGTACCCGGCCTTCCAGGTCGACGATCTCGCCGCCGGCGTCGGCACCCGGCCGCAGCTTCTTGACCAGCCCGGCATAGTCGCCGTCGGGCACGAAACAGATGTCCTGGCTGTCGGGCTTGGTCGCGACGCCCAACCCCATCTCGGCGGCGATTTCGCGGACCCGCGCCTTGGGCATCCCGCCTAGCGGAAAGCGGATGAAGTCGAGCTGGCTGCGCGTGGTCGCGAACAGGAAGTAGCTCTGGTCGCGCGCCGGATCGACCGCGCGGTGGAGTTCGGCACCTTCGGCGCCCACCATGCGTCGGACGTAGTGGCCGGTCGCCAGGCAATCGGCGCCCAGATCGCGCGCGAGCGCGAGCAGGTCGGTGAACTTCGGCCCCATGTTGCACTTCACGCAGGGGATCGGCGTGCGGCCGGCGAGATATTCGTCGGCGAAATCGTCGATCACGGCTTCGCGGAAGCTGGTCTCGTGATCGAAGACGTAGTGGGCGATGCCCAGGCTGTCGCACACCGCGCGCGCGTCGCGGATATCGCGCCCTGCGCAGCAGCTGCCGGCGCGGCCGACCGCGGCGCCGTGGTCGTAGAGCTGGAGCGTCACCCCGATCGTCTCGGCGCCGGTCCGCGCCGCCAGCGCCGCGACGACCGAGCTGTCGACTCCGCCCGACATGGCGACGACGATGCGGCGTGCGGACACCGGAGACTCAAGCTGGAAATCGCCCTCGAACATGGCGGCGGACATAGGGCGCGCGACGACCGGATGCAAAAAACGCGACGGACCGAACCCGTCTTTACCCGGCCTTTAACATCCCGTCGTACCCCCGGCGCTGCCGATCGGTAGGGAGAAGCGACGTTTGGACCTGAGTTTTGCCCGGCTGGAACGCGGCGTCGCGGTGACGGCGCTGCCGGTCGACCTGGCGGTGCTGCTTGCGGGGGCGAGCGCGCGGCAGGCGGCCAGCGTGACGGCGCGGGTGCAGGCGAAGGTCACGATGGCGCGGGTCGGCGCCGGGTTGTTGGCGCCGCGGCACGGGGCGTTCCACCCGCTGGTGGCGGAGGTGCTGCGGCCGCCTCGGCCAACGGTGGAGGAACTCTCGGAAGCGTCACGGGACTGAACATGGGTGCGGGCCGCATCGGGAGAACGGCCGGCATCCCCAGAGGTAGAAGATGATCCAGAATCAGAAGATTCGTCCCGCAAAGGTGATCGGGCCGCTCGGCGAGCCGCTGACGATCGAGTCGCTGCCGCCGGCCGACACGACCCGCTGGGTCGTCCGGCGCAAGGCGGAGGTGGTCGCCGCGGTCAACGGCGGGCTGCTGACCGTCGACGAGGTCTGCGCCCGCTACGGCCTGTCGCCCGAGGAGTTCGCCGGCTGGCAGCGCGCGATCGACCGCTCGGGCATGCCGGGACTGCGCGTCACGCGCATCCAGCATTATCGTTCCCTGTACGAGCGCCAGCAGAAGTATTGATCGCGGTTGCCCGATACTCGTGACGCGCCCGGAACCTTCTGCCGCGTTGCGAGTCCTTCCACCAACAGGCCGAGTACGCGGCTGTAACGGAGGGACAAGGACTATGAACGTCATCATCTGGCTTATCGTGGGTGGTCTGGTCGGCTGGCTGGCGAGCCTGGTCATGCGCACCGACGCGCAGCAGGGCATCATTCTCAACGTCGTGGTCGGCATCGTCGGCGCGTTCATCGCGTCGCTGATCTTTGGCGCCAACATCAATGCCGGTATCACGGTGACGTCGTTCATCACCTCGCTGGTGGGTGCGATCATCCTGCTGGCGATCGTCAATCTGATCCGTCGCGGCACCGTCCGCTAAGCGGACGACGGGGCTTCCGCTAAGCGGACGCCCGGCCCCGCCGAGGGGCCCCGTCACACGCGGAATCGAAAAGGGCCGTCCCCTCGGGGGCGGCCCTTCTTCGTATTGGGGGAGGCGGCTCGGCGCCCCCCCCCGGTGCGGCTCAGCGCAGCAGAAATCGCACCGTCACCGTGGCGGTGATGTCCTGCTCGCCCGCAGCCATCGGCGTCGAGTCGGCCTCGGCCGACTGGAGCCGGACGCGGCCGGCCATCGGCATCGGCGGCGCCGGCACGTCGCCCTCGGCGATCGTCAGGATGCGATCGACGCGCAGCCCCGCCGCCTTGGCGTAGAGTTCGGCGCGGGCGCGGGCCTTGGCGATCGCGTCGGTGCGCGCCTCGTCGGTCGCCTGGTCGGCGGCGTCGACCGACAGGTCCGGCCCCTGGATCTGGTTCGCACCCTGCGCGACGAGCGCGTCCAGGATCGCGCCGCTCTTGGCGATGTCGCGGAAGCGCACCGACACCTGGTTCGACGCCTGATAGCCGGTGATCACCGGCGGCTCGTTTTCGGCATAGCGATACTGCGGCGACAGCGCGATGGTCGCGGTCTGGATATCGCGCGGCGCGACCCCGGCTTTGCGCAGGGCCGCGACCACGCGGTTCATCCGCGCCGAATTGTCCTGAAGCGCCGCCGCCGCGGTCACCGCCTGGGTCACCACGCCCGCACGCAGCGTCGCGATGTCCGGCACGCGCGTCGCCTTCCCTTCCGCCACCACGTCGAGCAGCGTCGCGTCGAGCAGCAGCGGGGCGTTCATCGCCTGCTGCGCGACGGCGGGGACGGCGGTACCGGCGGCCAGCGCCGCGGCGGCGAGAATCGGAAGACTGCGCAACGTTGTTCTCCTGTCGAAATCGGTCTGCGACCTGCGCTCTCCTTTGCGCGGCGCACGACAACGCAGGCTGAACGCCGGTTTTTCTTGCGGGCGGTTCGGGCAACGGGCAAGTCGCGAGCGCAGTCGTGCGGCCTTGAGGCGGGTGCCTTATTAGGATAACACAGCGGCGCGATGCGGCGGGGGAGTTGGCGCAGATGGAGTATGAGGCGAAGGCGATCGGGGAAGAGGATCGTCCCGCGCTGACCGGGCCGGAGGCGCCGGCGCGCCGCCGCCGCAAGTGGATTGTCGCCGCCGGACTCCTGCTGCTCGTCGCGATCGTCGTGGGATTCCTGATGAGCCGCGGCGGCGGCGAGGCGCCTGCCGCGCCCGAGGGGGGCGCTGCCGGCAACAGCCAGGTTCCGCGGGTGACCGTGATGGTTCCCGGGCGGGAGTCGGTGCAGAGCGTGGTGACCGGCACCGGATCGCTCGCCGCACGCCGCGAGATGCCGATCGGCGTCGCGGGCGAGGGCGGCGAAGTGACGCGCGTGCTCGTCGAACCCGGCAGCTGGGTGCGCGAGGGCCAGGTGCTCGCCAGCGTCGACCGGTCGGTGCAGGCGCAGACCGCCGAATCGCTGGAGGCGCAGGTACGCGTCGCCCAGGCCGACGCCCGCATTGCCCAAACCGAGCTCGACCGCTCGCAGCAGCTGGTCGGCCGCGGCTTCGTGTCCAAGGCCGACCTCGACCGCAAGACCGCGACGCGCGATTCCGCACGGGCAGGGGTGCGGGTGGCGGAGGCGCAGCTGGCCGAGGCCCGCGCGCGCAACCGCCGGCTCGACATCCGCGCTCCCGCCGCGGGGCTGGTGCTGACGCGCAGCGTCGAGCCGGGCCAGATCGTCTCGTCGGGCAGCGGCACGCTGTTCCGCATGGCGATGGGCGGCCAGATGGAGATGCGCGTGCAGCTGTCGGAAAGCGACATGGCGCGCATGACCGTCGGCGTTCCCGCCGAGGTGACGCCGGTCGGCTCGACCCAGACGTTCCGCGGCGAGGTGTGGCAGGTCTCCCCGGTGATCGATCCGGACACGCGGCAGGGCATCGTTCGCGTCGCGCTATCCTATGATTCCGCGCTGCGGCCGGGCGGCTTCGCCACCGCGCGCATCCTGTCGGGCGCGCGCGCCGCGCCGCTGCTCCCCGAATCGGCGGTGCTGAGCGACGCGGAAGGCAACTACGTCTATGTTCTCGACGCCAAGAACCAGGCGCAGCGGCGTTCGGTGACGGTCGGCGAGGTCTCGGACGCCGGCGTCGCCATCGCCGACGGACTCGCCGGGACCGAGCGGGTGGTGGTAAGCGCGGGGGCGTTCCTCAACCCCGGGCAGAAGGTCGATCCGACGCTGCGCAAGACGGGAGGCTGAGCCATGGGCTTCCGCAACATCTCCGCCTGGGCGATCCGCAACCCGATCCCGCCGATCGTGCTGTTCGTCGCGCTGACGATCGCGGGGTTCGTCAGCTTCTTCCGGATGGACGTCAACCAGGATCCGGACATCGAATTCCCGGTGGCGATCGTCGTCATCAACCAGCCGGGCGCGGCGCCGACCGAGCTGGAGACCCAGGTCACCCAGCGCGTCGAGGCGGCGGTGCGCAGCCTGCAGGGAATCGACGAGATCACCTCGGAGGTGAGCGAGGGCAATTCGACCACGGTCGTCCAGCTCGACATCGGCACGCCGATCGACCGCGCCGTCACCGACGTGCGCGAAGCGGTCAACCAGATCCGCAGCGAGCTGCCCGAGGGCATCCTCGAGCCGCAGATCTATCGCGCCAACACCACCGACAAGGACCTCGCCAGCTGGACCGCGATCGCCAGCGACATGACCGAGGAACAGCTCAGCTGGTACGTGGACAACACCGTCGCCAAGGAACTGCTGTCGATCGACGGCATGTCGACGGTCGAGCGGATCGGCGGCGTCGACCGCGAGATCCGCGTCATCCTCGACCCCGCGCGACTGCAGGGGCTGGGGGTGACCGCCAGCCAGGTGAACCAGGCGCTGCGCCAGGTGAACCTCAACGCCGCGGGCGGCCGCGCGCAGATCGCCGGCTCCGAACAGTCGGTGCGCGTGCTCGGCAACGCGGCGTCCGCCTACGAGCTCGGCCAGACCCGCATCTCGCTCGGCGGCGGGCGGACCGTGCGTCTCGCCGACATCGCCCGGGTGCGCGACGCCTATGCCGAGCAGCGCTCGGCCGCGGCCTACAACGGCCGCCGCGTGCTGTCGTTCGACATCAAGCGCGCCAAGGGCGCCTCCGACGTCACCGTGTTCCACGAGGCGGAGGAACGGCTCAAGGCGCTGCAGGAGCGCAACCCGCAGGTGCGCTTCGCGCTGCTGTCGGACAGCGTCAAATATACCGAGACCCAGTACGAATCGGCGATCGACGCGATGCTGGAGGGCGCGTTCCTCGCAGTCGTGGTGGTGTTCCTGTTCCTGCGCGACTGGCGCGCGACGCTGATCTCGGCGCTCGCGATCCCGCTGTCGGCGATCCCGACCTTCTGGTTCATGGACCTGATGGGCTTCTCGCTCAACCAGATGACGCTGCTCGCGCTCAGCCTGGTGGCGGGCGTGCTGGTCGACGACGCGATCGTGGAAATCGAGAACATCGTCCGCCACATGCGGATGGGCAAGTCCGCCTATCAGGCGTCGATCGACGCCGCCGACGAAATCGGCTTGGCCGTGCTCGCCACCACGATGGCGATCGTCGCGGTGTTCCTGCCGGTCGGCCTGATGCCGGGCATCGCCGGCCAGTTCTTCAAGAACTTCGGCCTGACCGTCGTCGTCGCGGTGCTCATCAGCCTGGCCGTCGCGCGTCTCATCACGCCGATGATCGCGGCCTATTTCCTCAAGGAACACGGCCACGTTACCAAGGGCGACGGGCCGGCGATGCGCGCCTATATGGGGACGCTGCGCTGGACGCTGAAGCATCGCTGGGTGGCGGTGGTCGCGAGCGCCGTCGCCTTCGCGGCAACATTGTTCATGTTCGGAGTGCTGCCGTCCACCTTCCAGCCGGCGCAGGACCGCGACCGCTCGACCGCGACGATCGAGATGGTGCCCGGCACCACGCTGGCGCAGACCGCGAAGGTGGTGAAGGAGGTCGAAGAGCTCCTGCGCGCGCAGCCGATCGTCACCTCCGCCTATTCGACGACCAACGTCGGCAACGGCCGGGTGAGCGTCGAACTCGCCGAAGACCGCGCAATGACCAGCATCGAGTTCGAGCGGAGCCTCGCGCCGCGGCTGAGCGCGATCCCCGACGCGCGCGTCGCGTTCCGGTCGCAGTTCGGCTGGGGTTCGAACAGCCGCGACCTGTCGATCGTGCTGGGTGGCGAGGACCCGGTGCTGCTCAACGAGACCGCCAGCCGGCTGGTGCAGGAGATGGCGAAGCTCAAGACCGTCGTCGCACCGCGCGTCAGCGGCGACCTGCAGCGGCCCGAGATCGTGATTCGCCCGCGGCTCGACCTCGCCGCGAGCCTGGGGGTGACGACCAGTGCGCTGTCCAACGCGATCCGCATCGCGACGCTGGGCGACATCGACCAGAACAGCGCGCGCTTCTCGCTCTCCGACCGCCAGATCCCGATCCGGGTCGCGCTGTCGGAGGATTCGCGCGAACGGCTGTCGACGATCCAGAACCTGCCGGTGCCGACCGGCAGCGGCGGATCGGTGCCGCTGAGCGTCGTCGCCGAGATCGGCTTCGGCGCCGGCCCGACCAAGATCGAGCGCGTCAACCAGCAGCGCCAGTTGGTGGTCGGCGCCGACCTGGCGCCCGGCGTCGTCAACAGCGAGGCGATGAAGCAGATCCACGCGCTGCCCACGATGCAGAAGCTGCCGATCGGCGTGCGCGAGCTCACGCTCGGCCAGGCCAAGTGGCAGACCGAGATGATCCAGAACTTCATGATCGCGGTCGTCTCGGGCCTGCTGCTGCTGCTGGCGGTGCTGGTGCTGCTCTACAAGCGGCTGATGCCGCCGTTCGTGAACATCGGCTCGCTGCTGCTGGCGCCGCTCGGCGCGCTGCTCGCGCTGTGGATCACGGGGCACGAGATCTCGATGGCCGTCTATATCGGGTTGCTGATGCTGCTCGGTATCGTCGCCAAGAACTCGATCCTGCTGATCGACTTCGCGCTGGAAGAGATGGGCAAGGGCGTCGAGAAGAGCGTCGCGATCCTCGACGCCGGGCACAAGCGCGCCCAGCCGATCGTCATGACCACGGTCGCGATGGTGGCGGGCATGGTGCCGACCGCGCTGGCGCTGACCGGCGACGCCTCGTTCCGCGCGCCGATGAGCATCACCGTGATCGGCGGGCTGATCCTCTCGACGCTGCTGACGCTGCTGATCGTGCCGGCGACCTTCAGCCTGGCGGTGGGGGTCGAGCGCTGGATCGGGCCACGGCTGTCGCGCCGGCTGCTCACCTACAAGCCGGGCGACGAGGTGCGCGACGGGCCGGTGATCGAGCACCAGCCCGGCGGCCACCTCGGCTATCGCGGCGACGGCCGCCCGGGCGAGGCGCCGGCGGAGTGACGCGGGAGGGCGGCGACCCGCAGCCCGCTCGCCTCGTCCTCCGCGTTCCGCACGTCCCCGGCGTCACCCTGAACTCGTTTCAGGGTCCATCTCTCCACCCGCGGCGCTGCTCCTGGGGCGCGGTGGATGCTGAACCAAGTTCAGCATGACGATGGAGCGGGATCGAGGCTTGCCCCGCATCGCGCGACGCTTCCGGCTTGAACCTTCCCCGGCTTCGGGGATTGTTTCGTCATGATCTCTTTCGCGCGCGCGCCCGGCACCGGGGGCGCCGTCCCGCCTGCGCTGACCCGGATGCGCCGAATCGCCACCGCGATGCTGGTGGCGATGGCGGCGCTGTTCCTCGCCTCGCGCGCGCTGGAGGCGCGGCATCCCGGCTGGGGCTTCGTCCAGGCGTTCGCCGAGGCGGCGATGGTCGGCGGGCTGGCCGACTGGTTCGCGGTGACCGCGCTGTTCCGCCACCCGCTCGGGCTGCCGATTCCGCACACCGCGATCATCCCGCGCAACAAGGACCGCATCGGCGACACGCTGGCGGTGTTCCTGCGCGACAATTTCCTGACCGCGCACGTAGTCGCCCGACGCATGCGGCGGCTCGACGTCGCCGCCATCGTCGGTCGCTGGCTCGCCAATCCGGTCGGCGGCGAGGGGCGGCTGCGCCACGGCGCCTCCCGGCTGGCGGCGGGCATGCTCCAGTCGTTCGACCAGGAGCGGCTGGGCGGCATGGTCAAGGGCGCGATCGCCACCCGCCTGCGCCAGACCGAGCTTGCGCCGCTGCTCGGCCAGGCGATCCAGGCCGCGATTGCCGAGGACCGGCACGTGCCGCTGATCGACGGCATGATCCGCTTCGTGGCGCGCGCGATCGACGCCAACGAGCAGGTGATCCGCACGATGGTGCACGACCGCGCCGGATCGGTGCTGCGCTGGACCGGGCTCGACGAGACGCTCGCCAACAAGATCCTCGACGGGCTGCGCAAGCTCGCCGACGACATCGCCGCCGATCCGCAGCACCCGCTGCGTGCCAAGGCGGAGGAGGGGCTGGCTCGGCTCGCCGCCGATCTCCAGACCGATCCCGCGCTCCAGGCGCGCGTCGAACAGTTCAAGGCGGACCTGATCGCCAATCCCGCGCTTCAGCGCTGGCTGGACGGCATGTGGGAGCGCAGCCGCGCGGCGCTGCTGCGCGTCGTCAGCGACCCCGACCGGGCGATGGCCGGCGGCCTGGGCGCCGCGCTGCGCCAGCTGGGCGAGACGCTGCAGCGCGATCCGCGGCTGTCGCGCACGATCAACCGTTTCGTCCGCCGTGCCGCGGTCGGCACCGTCGCCGATTACGGCGACGCGATCGTCCGGCTGGTGTCCGACACGGTGCGCGGGTGGGACGCGCGCACGATCACCGGCCGGCTCGAAAACGCGGTCGGCCGCGACCTCCAGTACATCCGCATCAACGGCACGCTCGTGGGCGGCATGGTCGGCCTGGCGATCCACAGCGTCGACGTGCTGTTGTGAGGGGCGCGTTGGGAGCGGAGCGCATGGCCTGCCGCGCTTCCCATCTCTTCGTCACCCCAGCGCAAGCTGGGGTCTCCCGGTGAGGGCGCGCGCCCGTGCCGCACGAGATCCCAGCCTTCGCTGGGATGACGGGAGTCGAGGTCGTGCCGCAGCGCCGATCACCCCTGCCAGTCGAGGATCCGCCACCCTTTCGCCTTGGCGAGCGCGCGCAGGGGCGGGTGCGCGTTGACCGCTACCGGCTCGTCCGCCCATTCGAACACCGGCGCGTCCGAGACATGGTCGCTGTAGAAGCGTACCTGCGTGTCCTCGCGCCGCAGCCCGTGCGCGGCGTACCAGGATTCGATCATCCGCAGCTTGCCGGGGCCGTAGCAGTTCTCGCCGTCGATCTGGGGCAGCAGCGCGCCGGCCTCGCTCAGCTTCGAATCGGTGGCGATGACATGGTCGAACCCCAGCCGCGCCGCGATCTCGGCCGCGTAGAAGCGGTAGGAGGCGGTGGCGAGCACCAGCGTGCGCCCCTCGGCGCGGTCGGCGTCGATCTGCCGCACCGCATCGGCGAACACGCCCTTGGCCAGCGTCCGCTCGGCGAAGCGGTGCGACAGCAGCTGCAGCGTCTCCTTCGGCACGGTGCGGCCCAGCATCAGCCGGTGGGTCAGCTCCTTCAGCCGGCCGCGGCTGTAGAGCTTGCTCGCATAGCCCGCGGCGAGCAGCACCGCGAGCGGCAGCAGCGCCACCCGCCAGCGCGCGCGGCCCTCGAGCGTGTGGAGGAGGAACGGCGTCCAGGTCCCGGCGCGGGTGATGGTCCGGTCCATGTCGTAGATCGCGAGGCGCTGCATCGTCCCGCCTCTGCAAGCTACCGGCTTGCCGATCCAGCACAAATCGCCGATGGAGCAGGACGATGACTGTGGCCGTCGACTTTGCCCCTGATCCGCAGGACCAGCGTGTGCTGCGGTTTACCGGGGATCTCACCCTGGCCCGCCTGGGCGACCTGCCCGACCGACTCGACGGATACGCCGAGCCGGTCGACCGAATCGACCTGTCCGACGTCGGGCGGATCGATACCGTCGGCGCGTGGCTGGTGCATCGCTTCGCCGTTGGTAAGGAGGCGGAGGTCGAGGGACTGGACGAGGACGGGCAGCATCTGCTCGGCCAGGTCCGCGATTCCGACAAGCCGGTGGTGCAGAAGGCGACGCCGCTGCCGCCGGTGATGCGGGTGCTCGACGAAATCGGCGCCGCGACGATGCTGTCGCTGCGCACGCTGCTCGGGCTGCTCGGCTTCCTGGGCGCGACGGTGATCGCGTTCGGCAACGTGATCCGGCATCCCAGCCGCTTCCGCTTCAACGCCACGGTCCACCGCTTCGAGGTGGTCGGCGTCTCGGCGCTGGCGATCGTCGGGCTGATGAGCTTCCTGATCGGCGTCGTCATCGCCCAGCAGGGCGCGGTGCAGCTGCGCCAGTTCGGGGCGGAGGTGTTCACGATCAACCTGATCGGGCGGATTACGCTGCGCGAACTGGGCGTGCTGATGACCGCGATCATGGTCGCGGGACGCTCCGGATCGGCGTTCGCCGCCCAGCTCGGCACGATGAAGCTCACCGAGGAGATCGACGCGATGCGCACCATCGGCGTGTCGCCGATGGAGGCGCTGGTGCTGCCGCGCACGCTCTCGGCGGTGCTGATGATGCCGCTGCTCGGCTTCTACGCCTCGCTGATCGCGATCATCGGCGGCGGGCTGCTGTGCTGGACCTCGCTCGGCATTCCGCCCGTCACCTACGTCCAGCGACTGCGCGAGGTGGTGCCGATCACCGACCTCTACGTCGGCATGATCAAGGCGCCGGTGTTCGGGCTGATCATCGCCGTGTCGGGCTGCTTCCAGGGCATGCAGGTCGAAAGCGACGCCGAGCAGGTGGGCCTTCGCACCACCTCCGCCGTGGTGCAGGCGATCTTCCTGGTGATCGTGCTCGACGCCTTCTTCGCGGTGTTCTTCGAACAGATCGGCTGGATATGACGAAGAACGACGAACCCGTCATCCGCGTCCGCGGGCTCAAGAACGTGTTCGGCGAACAGGTCGTGCACGAGAACCTCGACCTGGACGTGCGCAAGGGCGAGATCCTGGGCGTCGTCGGCGGATCGGGTACCGGCAAGTCGGTGCTGATGCGCTCGATCATCGGCCTCCAGACCCCGGCCGCGGGCGACGTCACCGTGTTCGGCGAGCAGGCGATCGGCCGCGAGGAGACCGAGGCGACCGAGATCCGCAAGCGCTGGGGCGTGCTGTTCCAGGGCGGCGCGCTGTTCTCGACGCTGACCGTGGGCGAGAACGTCCAGGTGCCGCTGCGCGAATTCTATCCCGAGCTGAGCGAGGCGCTGCTCGACCAGATCGCCAGCTATAAGGTGGTGATGACCGGCCTGCCGGCCGAGGCCGCGCCCAAATATCCGTCCGAGCTGTCGGGCGGCATGAAGAAGCGCGCCGGCCTCGCCCGCGCATTGGCGCTCGACCCGGACCTGCTGTTCCTCGACGAGCCCACCGCGGGCCTCGACCCGATCGGCGCGGCGGCGTTCGACGAACTCACGCTCTCGCTCCAGCGCACGCTGGGGCTCACCGTCTTCCTGATCACCCACGACCTCGATTCGCTCTATGCGATCTGCGATCGGGTGGCGGTGCTTGCCGACAAGAAAGTGATCGCCGTCGGCACGATCGACGAACTTCTCGCGTTGGATCACCCGTGGATCCAGGAATATTTCAACGGACCGCGCGGCCGCGCCGCGGTGGCCAGCGCCGGCGGGGCCGAGGCACGCCGGGCACAGGGGGCTTGAGAGGCTGATGGAAACCCGATCGAACCATGTCCTGGTCGGCGCGGTGGTGCTGATCCTGCTCGCCGTGCTGGCGATCTTCACCGTCTGGCTGGCGCGCGTGAACGGCTCGAACGAGCTGGAATACGACATCTTCTTCAAGCAGGCGGTCGACGGCATCAACAAGGGCTCGCCGGTCGCCTTCTCCGGCGTGCCGTCGGGCCAGGTGAAGGAGATCGCGCTGTTCAAGCCCGATCCCTCGCTGGTGCGCGTCCGCATCAGCGTGAACGAGGGCGTGCCGATCCTGGAGGGCACCACCGCCACCATCCAGGGCGTGGGCTTCACCGGCGTCAGCCAGATCGCGCTCGACGGCGCGGTCAAGGGTGCGCCGCCGATCGCCTGCCCGGCGGTCCATCCCGAAACCTCGTGCCCGATGGGCGTGCCGGTGATCCCGACGCGCACCGGCGGGCTGGGCGCGCTGCTGAGCTCGGCGCCGCGGCTGCTCGAGCGGCTGACGTCGCTGACCGAGCGGCTGACCGAGCTGTTGGGCGATCGCAACCAGAACTCGATCGCCGCGATCCTGGAGAACACCAACCGGCTGACCGATGCGCTTGCCGATCGCGGGCCGGAGATCGCCGCTACGCTCGCCGAGACGCGGGTCGCGATCCAGCGCGCCGGCATCGCCGCCGAGCAGATCGGCCAGCTGGCCGAGACCAGCAACGGCGTGCTCGCCAACGACGTGCGCCCGACGATCCAGAACCTGAACCGCACGATCGAGTCGGCGCAGCGCAGCGCCGAGACGCTCAACGCCGCGATCGGCGATGCGCGGCCGGGGCTGCAGACCTTCTCCAAGCGCACCGTGCCGGAGGTCGGCCAGCTGATCGCGGACCTGCGCCAGATGACCACTGCGCTCGCCGACGTGGCCGAGCGGGTCGACCAGGGCGGCGCAAGCTCGATCATCGGCCGGCAGAAGCTGCCCGACTACGAAGGCAAGTGAGGGACATGATGAAGAAGCTCGCCATTCTCGCACTGCTGCCGCTGTCGGCGTGCATCCGCCTCGGCGCCGAGCCGCCGCCGTCGCTGCTGACGCTCACCCCGACGCAGGGGGTGCCGGTCGGCAACGCGCAGAACTCGGGCGCGGCCAAGTCGATCCTGATCGCGGTGCCGAGCGTGCCGCAGGAACTGGCGGTGACGCGCGTGCCGGTGCGCGCGACCGACACCTCGCTCGCCTACGTCAAGGACGCGCAGTGGGTCGAGCAGCCCGGGCGGCTGTTCGCGCGGCTGCTGAGCGACACGGTGACGACGCGCACCGGCCGGGTCGTGCTGAGCCTGCGCCAGTCGAGCGTCGATCCCAGTTCGCAGCTGTCGGGCGAGCTGCGCGCCTTCGGCATGGACGCGACCACCAACGAGGCGGTGGTGACCTACGACGCGGCGCTGATCCGCGTCGGCCAGCCCAACGCGGTCGAGAAGCGCCGCTTCGAGGCGCGGGTGCCGGTGACCGCCATCACCAACGTCACCGCCGGCCCGGCGATCAACCAGGCCGCCAACCAGGTCGCGGTCGAGGTCGCCGACTGGATCGGCCGCTGAGGGCGACGCTCGAGCTTCAAAACCCCTCGTCATCCTGACGAAGGTCAGGATCCATTGCCGCTCCGCTTGCGTCTCCAGCGGTGCCCGTAGGAATGCGGACGTTCGTCGGCATGACGAGAGCGGGTCGGGCGTAGGCGAAGGTCTCGCGAAGCCCTGAGTGCCAGGGCCCGGATGCCGCCGCCTACGGCCGCCGTCGCACCTGCGGCGCCACGTTGCAGATATCCGCACCGCCCGCGGGCACGGTGAAGAACGGCGGCTGCCGGTGCTCGCGGTCGGCGACATAGGCCGCGAACCGCGGGTTGTCCGCGGCGCGATAGTCGAAACGCGGGCGCTGGGCTTCGGGCAAATCGCTCGCCAGCCGCACCGAGACGATCGGCACGCGCTCGTCCTCGCGCTCGTAGAAGCCGAGCTCGCCGGTGCCGCGCGGCAGCGTCGAGAGCCGCTCGATCCCCTCGATCACCCGGCCGACCAGCGCGATGTTGCGGTCGAGCTGGCGCGGCGCATGGCCGATCACCGTGTAGAGTTCGGCGCCGCTGCCGGTGCTCGGCGCCAGATCGCGCGCGACGCCGACCATCGCATAGCAGTGCGGCAGCCACGCCTCGCGGCTGCCGTCGCGCCAGCTGCCGCTCGCGACCGGCCAGCCTTGGGCGGTGAAGCCGGCGTGGCGGGCATAGGCGTCCGGCCGCGCGAGCATCGCCGCAAGCTTGGGCGTCGCGAACCCATATTCGGCCGGCGGGTTGGCGACGACGCCGGCGGGCAGCGGCTTCTTCTCGGTCACGTCGCCCCATTGCGCGACGTAGTTGTCCTGCACGCGGTACACGCTCGTCCCGTCCCACCAGTGCGCCCGCGCGAGCGCCCGGATGTTGGCGACGTGCACCGGCGCGGCGTCCGGCGTGAGGCGGATCACCACCTGCCTGCCGCCCGAGAGCGTCAGGACCAGCAGTTCGTCGTCCGGGATCGGCCGCCAGTCGGCGGCGAGCGGATCGGTGGGGCTGGCGGGCGCGCTTGGCGGCGCAGGGGCGGCCTGCGGGGCGGAAGCGCCGAGCAGCGCGAGCGGGAGGAGGGCGGTCAGCATCGCCGCACAGCGTGCCATGCCACCCCCGCTGCTGGCAACGGCATGCCGAGGAGCCTTGCGCCCCGCCGCGCGCCACGCTACGGCCCGCCGTCCAGAGCATGCGGAGCGGTGGCCGAGTGGTCGAAGGCGCTCGCCTGGAAAGTGAGTATACGGCAAAACCGTATCGAGGGTTCGAATCCCTCCCGCTCCGCCAAGGGCCATTCCACAGGGGGCCGCAAAAGGCCACTGGTCTCGACTTTTTCCTCCTGATTACCGATGCTTAGCAGACCGGTTCGGCCTCGGCCGTCCGTGCCCGTCCATGCCCATCCAGCGATTTGGAGGGGCGAAAACGAGGTACGCGCGGTCGAGAAACGAGGTATTTTCGGAGACCGAACCATGCTTACCGATGCCAGGGTGCGCACGGCCAAGCCGCGCCCCAAAGCGTACAAGATCGCCGACGCCAATCGCCTTTTCCTGATGGTGACGCCGAGCGGCGGCAAGCTGTGGCGCTGGAACTATGAATACGACGGCAAGAACAAGACGATGGCCTTCGGGGCCTATCCGCTCGTGTCGCTGGCCGATGCTCGTGAAAAGCGCGATGAGGCGTATTCCATGCTCTGCGAAGGGCATGACCCCAACGTCGCAAAACGGGTGAAGATCGAAGCGAACATCGAAGCCGGACGTCAGACCTTCGAGCGTGTCGCTCGCGAGTGGTATGGAAACGCCAAGGCGCAATGGGCGACGATCCACGCCAGCGACGTTATCCGCAGCCTGGAGCGCGATGTCTTTCCAACGATCGGCTCCTTGCCGATCGCGCAATTGACCCCACCCCTGATCCTCGGGGTGCTGCGGGAGATCGAGGCTCGCGGGGCAATCGAAACAGCGAAGCGCGTACGGCAGCGCATCTCAGCGGTGTTCGTCTGGGCCATATGCCAATGTTCGGCAGCCGCTGGTCCATACGCTCAACTTGGCGCACCTGATGCCGCTCTCCTCGGTCTGGGCGGGGCCGGTGGCGAACGCGCATCTCAAGGGCCCGCCGCTGCTGGTTGCCAGGACCGCCGGCTCGACGCCGTTCCGGTTGTCCACCCATGTCGACGATGTCGGTCATATGATGGTCGTCGGCCCGACCGGTGCTGGCAAGTCGGTGCTGCTCGGCCTGATTGCGCTCCAGTTTCGCCGCTACGCCGGCGCGCAGGTCTATATCTTCGACAAGGGCAGTTCCGCGCGCGCTGCGGTGCTGGCGATGGGCGGCGAACACCATGCGCTGGGGGCAGCGGGGGCAGGCGGCGAGACGCTCGCCTTCCAGCCGCTGGCAAGCATCGACGATGCCACCGAACGGAGCTGGGCGGCGGAGTGGGTCGCGGCGCTGCTGGCGCACGAGCATGTGCCCGTCACGCCGGAGATCAAGGACGCGGTCTGGACGGCGCTCGGCAGTCTCGCGTCGGCACCGGTCGAGGAGCGGACGATGACCGGCCTCGCGCTGCTGCTCCAGTCGAACGCGTTGCGCATGGCGCTCCAGCCCTACACGCTGGAAGGTCCGTACGGACGACTGCTCGATGCTGCCGAACAGCATCTGGCGCTATCCGATGTCCAATGCTTCGAGACCGAGGCGCTCATGGTCCAGACAGGCGCAGTCGCGCCGGTACTCACCTATCTCTTCCACCGCCTGGAGGAGCGGTTCGACGGTCGGCCGACCTTGCTGATCCTCGACGAGGCGTGGATTTTCCTCGATCACCCGCTCTTCGCCGCGCGAATCCGCGAGTGGCTGAAGGTGCTGCGCAAGAAGAACGTCGCAGTGCTGTTCGCGACCCAGAGCCTCGCCGATATCGCCGGGTCCGCGCGCGGTGGCGGCGCCGATTTGAACGCTGTCGGGCTCAGGGCGCCAGTGTCGCCCAACAGCCTGCTCGCCGGAAGCGTCATCGCGGCCAGTCTCATCACCGGGCTGAATTCCGACTTGCCGGGGATGGTGACGGCGCAAGTCACGCAGAACGTGTTCGATACGGTGACGGGCAGCATCCTTCTCGTTCCGCAAGGCGCCAGGCTGATCGGCAAATATGACAGCGTCGTGGCCTTCGGTCAGCGGCGCGCGCTCGTCGTCTGGCAGCGACTGATCCTCCCCGACGGGAGTTCGCTCCGGCTCGACAACCTGCCGGCCACGGACCTGGCAGGCTATGCCGGCGTTGCGGACAAGGTAGACTTCCACAGCTGGACGCTCCTGAAGGGCGTTGCGGTCGCGACGATGCTCGGCGTCGGCTCGGAATTGTCGATCTCGGGCGAGAGCGACCTCGTGCAGGCGATCCGCGAGTCTGCACAGTCGAACACTGCGCGGGCTGGTGACCAGATCACCCGCCGCAATCTCGACATCCAGCCGACCATCACCGTCCGGCCGGGCGCCCCCGTCCGCGTGCTGGTCACCCGAGACCTCATTCTCGCGCCATGGCGGCGCTAGGAGGCATCATGGACCTGAAGCTCGGCAAGCTCCCCGACCGGACGCCGGTCAAGTTGGCGATCACGATCATGCCGGACCTGAACGACGCGCTTCGCGAATATGCCCGATGCTATGCAGAAGCTTATGGTAGCGAGGAACCCGTCACCGAACTGATACCGGCGATGCTTGCGGCATTCCTCGAGAGTGATCGCGGCTTTGCTCGATATCGGAGCAACGGCCGATGATGGCCACGGACGCCGAAGCAGACCGGCTAATCAAGCTTGAGGAGGTGAAGCGCCGCGTCGGGCTGGGAAAGTCGATGATCTATCGGCTGATCCACGAGGGTACGTTCCCCGCGCCCTACAAGGTCTCCCCCGGCGCCTCGCGCTGGAGCAACCGGGAGGTACTCGCCTGGATTGATGACGTAAAAGATGGCTTTGAAGGCAAGCGCAGGAAGATTTGATCGGTACTTGCGCTTCGCCCACATGGGCAATGGTACAGAGGTGAACGCCGCCATAGTCGAGCACCTCGCGAACGGGGGGGCAAATAGGCTGTCTGCATCCAACGGAATCCCGTCGTCGACCAAGACGGAGAGGGTGTCGCCAAACGTGGCCCGCATCACGGCGGGATCTGGGTCGCCGAAGCCGAGCAGATCGAGATCACGCGTCAGACGCGCGGGGTCCTTGAGCCAGCTAGTGATCACCGGACCTCGGCCATCCAGTGCACCGCGTCCTCTCCCGCCGCAATTCCAAGCGGGGCGTTCAGATCGGCGGCCGCTAGCCAGACCGCCGCGGCCACGTCGGCGGCATGGGTGACAGGCCCGCTCTCGTCGCGGAAGCCAGCGATAATGCCTTCGATCATCGGCTCGTAGTCGGCATCATCGAGCCCGCGCAAATGCGGCATGGCACTGCTGCCAAAGCTCGTCTGGGGCGAGCGTCCGGGAAGGACGATGTGCACGCGCACGCCAAATGGCTCCATTTCGACCGCCAGACTTTCGGTAAGCGCGTTCACCGCCGCCTGGCTCGCGCAGTAGACGCTGACCAGCGGCAGCTGTTTGAGCGTCACCGTCGAGGTGACATGACGATAGTGCCGCTGCGGCGTTCGCGGAACCGGGGCAGGATCGCCTGCAGCATTGAGGTGGAAGGCTCGAACATTATCTACAGGGTCGCTCGACGAGCGCCCTCACGGCACTTGCAGAGAGGGGTCCTTCCACCTGGCATCCGACCGTTCGAGAAACGGCCGGTACTCTGTCCCCGTCTTGACGACGGCGTGAGCCACGCGCGCCATCTTGGCGGTGAGCGCCGTCATCGCCTTACGGCGACGGTCGGCATCGTCCGCGTGCCCGGCGACATATCGTCCGAGCTTATCGCGGAAACTGTTGTCGCGCTGACGCGCGGCGACCTGGGCAGCCATCCAGAAGGTGCGGCGCAGGCGCGCGTTGCCGTACTTGGACAGCTTCGTGCGGCCACGGAACGTGCCTGACTGACACGTTGCGAGATCGAGACCGCAGAACTTCAGGAACTGGCGATGATGATTGAAGCGTCGCAGATCGCCGGCCTCGGCTAGGATGGTCAGCGCGTTGATCGGGCCTATGCCGGGGATCTTGCGGAGCAACTGATAGTCGACGTGTTCGGCCAGTCGGGCATGGGCCAGCCGCTCGATCTCCTCGCGCTGGTGGATGAGGCTGCGGCCCTGCGCGATGACTATACGGAACATGGTGATGGCAGCTGAGTCTTCCTGCACCGGCAGCGCCGTCGAGGCGGACGCCGTCTCGTAGATGTCGTTGATGAGGCGTGCTTTGGAGACCTTGCGGCCAATAAGCGGCCAGGCCGCGGCCGAGAACGCCTCGCGGTCCAGGGCCGTGATGGTGGCCGGTGTCGGAAACCGCTCGATGAGCGCCAGGAACCAGTCGGACCGGCTGTTGCCTGCGAAGCGGGCGATCTCGGGGAAGTACAGCGGCAGGTAGTGGGTCAGGATCCGATGCCAGGTCTGCGTCTTCATCCGGGAGATCGTCTCGTGGGTCTTCGAGAGCTCCTGCAGGTCGTTGATCCCGGCCACCAACGGGTCGACGTAGCGCTGCGTCGCGCCGATCCGCAGCATGTGCAGGATGACTTGCGCGTCCTTGGGGTCGTTCTTGTCCCAGCCGTTGTGCAGCGCCTCGCGCGTTCGGGCGAGCGCGACTGACGAGATGAGCCGCAGCTCGAACCCCGCCGTCAGCAGCCGGTGCGCCAGCGTGCGATGGTAATTACCCGACGACGATGGGGCGCCCGATAGCAGGGAGCTGTTCGGCAAAGCCGTCATAGTCCTGCCTGGTCGCCATGACGGTAATCGGCCGGCGCCGGCCGCCTTCGGGTCGTTCTATAAGGACCTCCTGCCGGTTTTTGGACATGTCGATGGCTACCAGCACGGCGCCGGTAGGCGTAGGGATGAGCGCGGTCATGGTCGGTCGCCCTCCAAAGTGTTGTCTCGACAACCTCACTTTAGATACCTGCTGACCGGCCATGGCTTGCCCTGTTGAAGCCTGCGGCCGCTACGCGGCCTTGTCTTCAACAGGGCGCTGGCGGCTCCCGTTCCGACCCTTCCCAATGTGCTACGGCACCGAACTGACGTCGAACGCGGTGCTCGCCTGGTCCGGCGACGCCGGTGTCGAGTGGCATTACATCGCGCCGGGCAAGCCGACGCAGAACGGCTTCGTCGAGAGCTTCAACGGTCGCATGCGCGACGAACTGCTCAACGAGACGCTGTTCTTCACGATCGGTCAGGCCCGCTCGGTCCTCGCTCGCTGGGTCGACGACTACAATACCGAGCGCCCGCACTCCTCGCTCGGCTACGCCACCCCGACAGCATTCGCCGCCGAACTCGAACAGCAACGGGTGGGGTTAACCCCACCCGTTGCTTCACCTGCGCCCATGCGCGACAACACCGGTCGGTCTCTGGTTGCCGCTGGATGAAAAGCGGGGGTCACGTCACGCCCTGCCCGGCAATCCTGGCACTGACCAGCTGTAGCATGCTCGCAATATATACTACCTCGACAGATAGCCTGAATACCTACCAATCCGCTCGGGTTTTTCCTAACAGACTCGTAACTGGGGCGGCAACGCCAGACATCAGCGGCTCGCGAGCACCGCGGCTGGATTTTTGGCGCGTAGCACTCGCGCGCCTGAGCGCAAGGAAGTAGAGCATTATGAAGAGCTACATCTCGTGGGGCGTTGCTAGCTTGGTTTTCTTTGCTCCCACAGGTGCGCACGCCCAGATCGCTTCGCCGCCCCCTCCTGACGAAGGCGAGGATATTGTCGTCAGCGGGGTACGTCAGTCGCTAGAGAATGCTGCCCGCGCCAAGCGCGACGCGCCCCAGGTGCTCGATGCGATCTCGGCCGAGGATATCGGCAAATTTCCCGACAAGAACATCGGCGAGGCGTTGCAGCGGGTCACCGGCGTGCAGTTGACCCGCACCGGTGGAGAGGGATCCGGCGTCACCATCCGCGGTGCCGATCCGAGCCTGAACCGGGTGGAGATCAATGGCGTGACCCAGCTCTCCACTTCGGCAGGCGGTAGTGATGTCGACTTCCGGGATCTTCCGGTCGAGTTCGTCAACCGCCTCGAAGTGGTGAAATCGGTCACACCTGACATGACCGAAGGCGGACTGGGCGGCACCGTGCGGATCATCACCCGCCGCCCCTTTGATGCGCAGGGCGGCAACTATCTCGCCGGCTCGGCGCAAGGCACCTGGAGCGAGATCGGCAACAGCTTCGACCCCAAGTTCGCGCTGATCGGCAGCAAGACGTTCGCGAACGGCACCTTGGGCATCCTGCTTTCCGCGACCTACGAACGCCGGCACATCGAAACGCACGAGGCGCTGACCACCGGCTGGCGCCAGATCGACGGCGACCCGGCAACACCGGGCGTTCAACCGCTCGATCTAGACGGAAATGGACGGGGCGATTTCTTCCCCGAGATCCCGAGGTATTCGATCGGCCGCACCGACGCCCGTCGACATGCCCTAAACGGCGTCGTCGAGTGGCGGCCCGACGATAGCTTGCGCGTCTACGTGCAGGGCAATTATGCCGGCAGTACCCGGCAGGGAGAGTCTCAGTACCTACAGATGACGACGGTGGGCGCGACGCTTGACCGCGCGAACACGATCATCGGTCCAGACGACACAGTCTCACACGTCGAGTTCGTCGACGATCCGGCAGCCGCCATTAACAATCGTCTGGCGGCGGGCTATCGCACTACGCTCGGCAATTCCAAGCGCAAAACCTACAACATCGCGGCAGGGGGCGAGTATAAGAGCGATCACTGGAAGATCGTTACACAACTCGCCTACAGCTACGCGCATATCGACGACGGCTATGTAAACGCGACAGCGGATGCGATCGGTCTGTCGCGCATAGCCGTCGATTATCGCAACGGCCAGCAGGCGCCGTTGATCACGCTGCCGATCGATCCACTCACCACGCAGGGCATCAACCGGGTCGCGGTCCAGAACCGACCACGGATCAACGGCCAGGACGAATGGTCCGGCAAGCTGGACGTAGAGTACAAGGATCTTTCACCGCTGCTCACGGCGATCAAGGTCGGCGCGCAATTGCGCCGCGCCGTCTCCGACAGCCAGGAGTTCAATCGCTCGTTCACGTACGATGCGGTGACGAACCCGGCGCAGCTGTCGACCGTGCAGGATTTCGCGACGAATATGACGTCCAGCGGCAGCGATTTCTTCAAAACCGGAGACCTCGGCTACGAGGGCGGCATCCGCGACTGGCTGAACGCTGGACCGGCGTTCGCCGACGCCATCGGCATCCCCGATCCCTTCGATGCACCCAACCTGCTAAGCACGTGGGAGGTGAAGGAGCGCAATCTCGCCGGCTACACGCAGGCTTCGTTCGCGCTCGATTTGGGTGTTCCGGTGACCGGCACGGCGGGCTTTCGCGTCGTGAACACGCGTACCGTATCGAACGGCTACCTGACGGGTGGAGGAACGGTCAGCCCGGTGTCTTTCGATGGGGAGAACACCGAGTTTTTGCCTTCCGTAAACGCGTTGGCGCATCTGTCAGGTGATCGCCTGTTGCTGCGCCTCAGCGCAACGGAAGTGATCGCGCGGCCGACCCCGTCGCAACTCGCACCGCGGTTCAGCATCAATGCGGTCGGCCTCGTCGGCTCGCGTGGCAATCCCGAGTTGGAGCCGTTCCGGGCTCGGCAGTACGATGCGGGGCTTGAGTTTTATCTCAACCGCACCAGCTTTCTTTCCGCGACGTATTTCCGAAAGGAAATCGGCTCCTTTATCGAGAACATCGTTGCTCCCGAAGACGTAAACGGGGTCACCTACGCCATAACGCGACCAATAAACGGATCAAGCAAGGTCACGATCGATGGGCTGGAGCTTGGCGCCACGATCGACTTTTCGTTCTTGAGCGTTCCCGTACTGAACAAGTTCGGCGTAGTCGCGAATTTCACCTATTCCAAGGACTCGGGATACAGCGGAAAAGACTATTTCACGCAGTCGGCCCTGCCGTTCCCGGGGCTGTCACGCAACAGCTACAATGCCTCGGTTTATTACGAGGACGATCTGCTGAGTGTCCGCGGGTCCTACAACTGGCGCTCGGACTACCTGATCACGGCGCTGGGGCGCGGCAACAACCCAGAATTTGGCGAGGCGTTCGGCCAACTCGACGTTTCGGCGAGCATCAACCTGTCGCCGCGTGTGTCGGTGTTTCTGGAAGGGATCAACGTGACTGACGCCACCCAGGCACAGAACGCCAACAGCATGCAGCGCCGCACGACGATCGGGACCTATGGCCGACGTGTCTATGGCGGTGTGAGGTTCCGGCTGTGACCCGCTCTAGGTCGCGGTGGCAGGACAGGCGGACGGCTATCAGCGGCGCGGCAGTCGCAATTCCCTCCGACGTCCAAGATGCGCACCTGAACACATTTCGCAGCAATGCTTCTTCAAAGCGGCGTTCACTGGTGACCCGCCGCTTGTCTCCAACCCCTCATTCGACGGTGATACCGGCTATGCATCCTCGCAAAGTTGCTCTTTGGCTTCTATCTGGATTGGCGGCGCTTATGTCTCCGGCGGTGCTCCAGGCGGAGGAGAAAGCGCCTCCGCGTACATGGATCGACCCGGATACTGGCCACCGCGTCATCCGCCTTACAAAGGAGCCGGGTTCAGCCAGCCTCTATTTCAACATCAACGCCTATACCCCTGACGGCAAGCAGATGGTCTACAGCACACCGGACAAGGGTATTGGACTGATCGATCTGACGACGTTCAAGGAACGGCAGTTGGTGGCGGGGCCGGTCGGCGGCGGCCCAGGCGCCATTCTGGTCGGGCGACGCACCCCCACCGTCTACTTCTTCAAGGGGTCGGCATCGGACGCCAAGGCAGCCTCGCTGTGGGCAATCGATGCGCGCACGCGCAAACAGCGCAAGATCGCCGATCTGCCTCCGCGCGCAGGAATCTTTTCGATCAATTCCGACGAGACCCTAGGCGTGGGCAGCTATATCGTCGGGGACGGTGAGGACTACAACGGCCGCCAGGCCGGCCAGGTGGCGAGCAGTTCCGGTCACAACGAGCCGGAAGACAAGGGGGCGAAGATGGCCCGGCGTATGGCCGCGCGTCTCCCCATGGTAGTGTTCACGCTCGATTTGCGTTCGGGGCGCGTCCAAAACGTTTTCGAGAGTACCGACTGGATTGACCATCTCCAGTTCTCGCCGACGGACCCGACGCTGCTGATGTATGCCCATCAGGGCGCATGGCAGCAGGTGGAGAAGCTCTGGACGATCCGAACCGACGGTTCGCAGCAGACCCATATCAATCCGCGGATCATGAGAATGGAAG
This sequence comes from Sphingomonas mangrovi, assembly GCF_047975845.1. NCBI lineage: Bacteria > Pseudomonadati > Pseudomonadota > Alphaproteobacteria > Sphingomonadales > Sphingomonadaceae > Sphingomonas > Sphingomonas mangrovi. The sequence continues at coordinate 71,356 of NZ_JBIUCZ010000007.1, forward strand.
GCAGCGGGCATCAGTGGTGGGATACCAGGGGAGATGTCATCTGGTACGATCTGCACTTCCCGTTCGGAGTGACGTCTTACGTAGCTGGCTACAACGTGAAGAATGGCGAGCGGATCTGGTACCACTACCAGCCCGACGAAGCGTCGATCCACTTCCACCGCTCGTCCGACGGAAATCTGTTCGCAGGAGACGGCAGCACGGCGCCCGGTGCGCAGTGGCTCTACCTGTTCCGCCCCGAGCTGGTCCCCGACAAGCACACGCTTGGCCAGAACCTCATCCAGCCCGGCCAATTGCGGGCCGAACGGCTCGTGAACATGTCGCGGCACGACTATCGCCTCGAGCCGAACGTCAACTTCACGCCGGACGGCAAGTACGTGATCTTCCGTTCGAACATGTTTGGGCCGAGCTACGTCTTCGCCGTCGAGGTCGAGCGCGCCAAGACAGAAGAATAGAGCTCGATCTCAGCGGTGTTCGATGCGAAAGTTCGTCACGACTTGCTTCGAACCCGTGCTTCGCAACGCGAAATAGGAGAACGGCGGCGGCGTCTGAGCCGCGGAAAACAGCCGCTTGCCGTCGATGTAGAACTCTGTGCGATCGGGAAGGACGCAGGTCCGCAGATCGTAGCGACGGCCCGGCTCCAGCCGCATGTCTGACTCCGCCAGAAGCGGACGAGCCGCGCTACCATCGTAATGTCGGAAACGGCTGGTGGTGTTGTTGTTACCGCCGATGCCGACATAGAACAGGCTGTCGGGTGTGTAGGACTTGAACCGGCCGTCGCGGACGGCAGGCGCTTGTAGTGGGCGTGGATCGATCAGCCAGAACTGGTTAAGATCGGAAACCCTGAAGATCGTACCTTGCGATGGCAGGACTTCGCGCGTGTACCGGATGCAATAGGTCCCGCGGAGCTTCTTCAGCAACAGGACGGTGACGCCGCGAGCGGCGCTCACCGACATGGCGCCATCGTTGACGGTCACGATAGTTTCCGGGCTTGATGGCTCTGCTTCCACTCGCCATTTGTGCCCGGCGAAGGCGACCGTATCGCTCGGAGCGGCGTATCCCGATTCCGGCAACGTGAGGACCATAGAAGCGATCAGAAAGCTATCTTGCTTCATAAGGAACGCCTCCGAGACTATGTGCACGATCACTGCGCCTAAGTGAACCGCCCCGGATTGCCGGAGGCGTGGGTTTGTGAGTCACGCTGCCATGTCGATGGCATCCGCGGCAGCATAACATCGATCTTCGGCCTCGGCGAAGCGCTCGCTGTCTTTGACGGAGACGTGTCGGGCGGACTTGCGAGCCACGGTCGCTATGATGGATGAGACCGCCTCGATGGGCAGGCCGGCGGTCATAAAGCGCTTGTTCCAAAGCATCGAGGACGAAGCTGGCATGCGCTGTCCTGCTCGCTCGCCAGCCGACGATGGGCCTGGCGTAGGTGTCGATGACGAATGCGACATAGACGAACCCCGCTCAGGTTGCGACGTAGGTGAAGTCCGACACCCACAACATGCTCGGTGCTGGCGCGTAGAACCTGCGGTTGACGTGATCTAGCGGGCACGGTGCAGCTTTGTCGCTGACGGTCGTGCGAACCGGATTGCCCCGGATCACGCCTGCCCGACCCATCTCGCGCATCAGCCGTTCCACGGTGCAGCGGGCGACCGGAAAGCCTTCACGCATCATCTGCCGCCAGACCTTGCGGACGCCATAGACCGCGAAGTTCTCTGCGAACATCCGAGTGATCTCTGGCTTGAGAGCCTGATCCCGCTGCACCCGCGCCGACAGGCGCATTGAATATCGTCGCTGCGCGACACGTTTGAAATACGTCGATGGGGCGATTGGCAGGACGCGGCAAATCGGCTCGACCCCATAGGCTTCGCGATGATCGTCGATGAAGGCGATCATCGCCGGAACGGGCGGTCGAGCTCCGCCTGGGCAGAATACGCAGACGCCTTGCGCAGGATCTCGTTGGCCTCGCGCAACTCGCGGTTCTCGCGTTCCAACGCCTTCAGCTCGTCCGCCACATCGGTTGGAACTCCGGCGCACTTGCCGCTGTCGACCTCGGTCTTCTTCAGCCACTCATGCAGCGTCTGTGGCGCCCAGTCGATCTTCTCCGCAATGGAAACCACCGCCCCCCATCGCGACGGGTGGTCACGCTCATGATCCAGCACCATCCGCACCGCTCGCTCGCGAACCTCGGCGCAAACTTGTTCGTCGTCTTGCTCATACAGGCTCCACCTTCTCAGGAGTTGGAGCCTGCGACAAACACGGGGCGGTTCAGTCGGTAGATTTACCGTGTGGAGTTCCTCTTGTCGAAAAACTCGATCGCCTGCCCCGCTGCCGCGGAGCGGCTTCGTGCTCTGGATCGTATCAGCTTGGCGGCTGGAGTTCGCCTGTGAGCCATTCCAAGGTCATCCCCTGCGCGGCAGCAAGCATGGTTTGCTCCAATTCACGGTAATGCGTGAGAAGGGAACGCCCGAACTCCGTAAGTTTCGTGCCGGTAGGCCCGCCGACCTGTGTCTGTACGACCTTCGTCTTCCAATCTGCGTTGAGCGCCCGCACGAGAAGCCACACTCGGCGGTAGCTCATGCCGAGATCGCGCCCGGCGGCCGAGATCGAGCCGGTACGGTCGATCGCCTCCAGCACCATCGCCTTGCCCGGACCGATCGCCGGCTCTCGGCCGCGTAACACCTGCACGTTGAGCTTCAAGGGGCCGTCGATCGCCATCGCTTTCCTTATCCGCTGCCGGGACGGCAGAGATCGTCCGGGTAGCCGAACCGCTTGTCGGCCAGGAACGTGCGATCGGTCAACGCCTGGAGGAAGGCGATCAGCGCCGGCCGGTCGGCGGAGTCGCTGCCCGGATGAGCGGCCAGTGCGGCGTCGAGCGTCGCAGCCGAGCCGTCGTGCAACCAAGGTCCGGTCACTGCGACGTTGCGTAGCGAGGGGGTGCGGAAGGCGCCATCGTCCTCGAAACGCCCGGTGATCTCACCGGCGCCACGATCCGCTGCCGATGGAGGCCGAAGGCGGTGGAAGCGATCGTCGGTATAGTCGTGACCGGCATGGCACGAAGCGCATTTGACCGCGAAGATTGCAGCGCCTGCGGCCGGCGCCTCGCCGCGATCTACGGGCGCCTCAAATGACAACAGCGTCCGCTGGAACGCAGCCAGTGCCTGGATGACGCTCGCCTGGTCGATGCGGCCGCGCGTTGCCGGGAAAGCGGCCTTGAACATGCGGCGGTAGCAGGCGTCACGACCGAGGCGACGGGCGAGCTCCCGCCCGTCTTCGGCCATGCCCATCTCTACCGGCGTCATGCCGTTGAGCGGGATCGCAGCCTGCGCCTCCAGCGTGGTGGTGCGCGGATCGCCCCAGGTCAGCACGCGGCGCCACGCCACATTGGCAAGCCCCGGCACGTTGCGGCGACCGGGATCCCCGTGGACGCCGGCATGGGTGCGGTTGCCGTCGGCGAAGCCGCGATGCTGTTCGTGGCAGCTCGAACACGCCATCGTGCCATCGATCGACAGGTCGGCGTCGTAGAACAGCCGCCGACCCAGCGCGATCTTGGCTTCGCTCATTGGGTTATCGGCGGGAATGGGGGGTGCGATTACGCCGTTCGGCAGCGACCATTGCCATGACGATTGCGCTGCCGCGAGCAACGCGCCGGCCGTCAGCGTCAGGGCAACCCGGGCCAGCGCGCGCGGGCTCACGGCACGCGCGCGACCATCAGCGGCAGCGTCGGCGACCCGTTGCCTGCCACCTGGAGCAGGTAGCGGCCGGGCTGCAGGTCGAAGTCGACCATCTTGCGGATGCCGGTGCAGTCGGGGCCGTGCTCGTGGGCCACCGACGTGGCCGGAGTCGTGCCGGAGAGCACGTCGATCCACGCGCCGGAGCCCAGCGCGATGCGGTAGCGGCCCGCAGTCGGCACGCTGAATGCGAATAGCCCGCCATTGCTGACCGACCCGCCCGGCTTTTCCGGACGCACGGCATAGCGGACTTTGGGCGTCGGCAGCAGCGTTGCGACCACGCCGTGCCCGATCGGCAGCAGCGCGGCACCCGCCGCAGTCGCGCCGGCGCGAACCGGCCTGCCGGCAGACCAGCCCGCAAGCTCGGCAGGCGGCGGGGCGGGGGTTGAGGCGCAGGCGACCGGAGCGTGGTCCATGGTCTGCACCGCCTGCGACGGCGTGGCAGCAAGAAGCAGGGGCAGCAGGATAATGGCAGTCAAGGTCTTCTCCCCGGCAGATCGTCTGTATATGGCCGTATATAGCCAACGATGCGCCTGCGACAGGGCCGAGGTGGCGACAAGGGGATTTCACATGCGCTACCTGCTCTCGGCCGCCAGCCTGCTCGCCGTCGCCTCGCCCGCCTTCGCGCAAGAGGGTGTAACCCCGGAAAGCGAGACTCGGGCGGAGGCCGACACAGCGTTCGGGCTCGGCCAGATCATCGTCACCGGGCGCCGCCCCGAGGGAATTGCGATCGGCGGCGAGACGCTGGGCCAGGAGGCGATCTACACCTTCAACCGCAACAGCCTGGACGAGGCAGCCAGCATCATCCCCGGCGTCACCGCGTCGAACACCGGCGGGTCGCGCAACGAGCGGCTGATCTTCGTGCGCGGGTTCGACCGCTTCCAGGTGCCGCTGTCGATAGACGGCATCCGCGTCTACCTGCCCGCCGACAACCGCCTCGACTATGGCCGCTTCCTCACCCCCGACATCGCCGAGATCCAGGTGGTCAAGGGCTATGCTTCCGTACTCAACGGGCCGGGCGCACTGGGTGGCGCGATCAATCTCGTTACCCGCAAGCCGACCAAGTCGCTCGAAGTGGAGGCCCGCGGCACGCTGAACCTCGACCGCGACGTCGACTATGGCGGCTACAACGTCTTCGGCCTGCTCGGCACGCGGCAGGACAAGTTCTACGTCCAGGGCTCCTATGCGCGCAACGTGCAGGACCATTGGGATCTCGCCGGCGGCTTTGAGCCGACAGCCAACGAGGACGGCGGCGCCCGCGACTTCTCGTCAACCCGCGACTGGCGGTTGAACGCCAAGGCAGGGATCACGCCCAATGCGACCGACGAATACTCGATCAGCTACACGCGGCAGGAAGGCCGCAAGAACGCGCCGCTACACGTCACTGACGACATCGTTCCGCCGCTGGTGCCCGGCTCGCCCAACCCGCGCTTCTGGTCGTGGCCTTACTGGAACATCGAGAGCCTCTACTTCCTGTCGACCACTGCGCTCGGCGATCGCGCGACGCTCAAGACCCGCGCCTACCGCAACGCGTTCAACAATCTGCTCCGCTCGTTCGACGACCGGACGCAGACCACCCAGACGCTCGGCCGCGCGTTCAACAGCTACTATGAGGACCGCGCCTATGGGGGCTCGGCGCAACTCGACGTGCAGCTGACGCCCGCCGACCGCTTCAGCCTTGCCGCGCACTACCGGCGCGACAAGCATGTCGAGTTCCAGCAAGGCTTTCCCTCCGGCTTCACCGAGCCGCATCAGGAGAACCTGGAGGACACCTACAGCATCGCGGCCGAAAACCTGCTGGCGATCACGCCCGCGCTCAGCCTGACGCTGGGGGCGAGCTACGACTGGCGCGACCTCAAAAAGGCAGAGGAGTACGGCACCCCGCCGGGCGGCGGTGCGGCGCGGATCTTCAGCTATCCTCTGGCGAACGCGGCGGCGTTCAACTGGCAGGGCCGGCTGGAGTGGCGGCCTGAGGGCGACACGAGCCTCCACGCCAGCGTCTCGCGCCGTTCCCGCTTCCCGACCATCTTCGAGCGGTTCAGCACTCAGTTCGGCACCGCCGCCTCCAACCCCGGTCTCGATGCGGAGCGCGCGACCAACTACGAGGTGGGCGGCACCCGCGTCTTGGGCCCGGTGACAGTCGAGGTGGCAGCGTTCTACAGCGACATCAGCAAGGCGGTCGTCGCTATCCGGCCCGCCGACGCGCCGGCCGGCACGAGCCAGCGCCAGAACCTCGGCGATGCCGACTACTACGGTGCCGAACTATCGGTCACCGCCCGCGTCGCTGGGACGCTACTTGTGGGCGGGAACTACAGCTACATCCACCGGGATTTCGACACTCGCGAGCGCGCGGGCGTGGTCGTGCCGCTCGCGTTCGAGCTGACCGACGTGCCGGGCCACAAAGGCTTCGTCTACGCGGATTGGTCGCCGATGCCGCGGCTCCACATCGTGCCGAACGTCGAGGCGGCGTCGAACCGCACGACGCTCGCCTCCACCACGCCGACGCCGCCTGGCATTCCGTTCTACTACCGCATGGGCAGCTACGTGCAGGGCAACCTTCGCGTCGACTACGAGGTGGTGGACGGAGTGACGCTGGGCATGGGTGCGCGCAACCTGTTCGACGACAACTATCAGTTCGTCGACGGCTTTCCCGAGGCGGGCCGCAGCTTCTTTGCCAGCCTGCGCGCGCGCTACTGAAGGACAGGCGCCGGGTGGATGCCCGGAGGATCACTCGGCCGAGCCTTCACCGGGTGCCGGCCACGGGTGTCCGCATCAGGCGGAGCGCGATCGGCATGGCAAGCACCGCTGCGATCGCGCCGCCGAGGCGATCGGGCAGGTGGCCGCTGACCAGTCGCGCGACGATCAGCGCAACCGCGAAGGCGCTGAAGGCGAGTGCGCCGTGCGGCCACTGTCGGACCGGGAAGTAGAGGGTCATTAACGCCGTCACCGCACCGAAGGTGATGGCGGCGAGCGCGAAGCCGAGCCCCGGCAGCAGCACCGGGCCTAGGACGTCGCGGACAGAGCCCTGTGGCGAACGATGCGGCACCTTCGCCGGACGCGGAGAGACGATCGCCAGCGCGCCGAGCGGTAACGCGACCGTGACGGCGGCGATGCCGGCGAACGCGAAGCGGGCGAACACCGCACTGCCGAGCGGCGCGCCGACGGCGAGCGAGGCGAACATCGCCATGCCCATCCACGCGATCACCTTGGCCGATCGAACTGGCGACACGACCTCAAGGCCCCACAGCATGCCGCCGGTGATGACTAGGCTTTTCGACCCGCCGACCAGCATGCGGGCGAGGATTAGGATCGCGACCGACACCGTCGGCTACGTCCAGAACTGCAGCTAGAGAAGGTAGAACAGGCCGCCCGCAATCATCAGCGCCAGCCCAGCACCACAGCGCGCTTGGCTCCGCAACGATCCGCCAGGCTGCCCGCCCAGAAGCGGGTGACGAGCGCGGCGATGAACTGTCCCGCCGCCACCACGCCGACGACGGTCGGCCCAAAGCCCAGCACGTCGTGGACGTGGAGCGGCAGCACGGGAAGCGCCATGCCGATCGCCAGGAACGACAGGAACACTCCGCCCATCACCGGCAGTGTCGGCGCCATGTCGGTCCGCTTCGCGGCGGTGACGGGCGGAAGCGTGGCCATCGTTCAGCCGGCGGTGACCGTATAGCGGAGATGCACGGCGCCGCCGTCCAGCCGGTCGCAACCGGCGAGCGACAGCCTGGCCTTGCCCTTCAGCCCGTCCTCGCCCGCCTCGACGATGGCTGTGTTGGGCGCGCCATCAAGTGCGGGTGCAACCACCACGTGAAGTTCGTCCACCAGCCCGGCGGCAAGGAACGACCCGTTCACGTGGCCGCCCCCCTCCAGCATCAGCGTCTCGACGCCCAGTTCCCGCACGAGCGTCCGCATCAGCGGTGCGAGCGCCATGTCCTCGTCCTGCGCGACGAAGTACGACACGCCGTCCTCCGCAAGTTCGGCGAGATGGCTGTCGGGCACGTCGGGACCGAGCAGCACGACGACATGGTCGCCGTCGATCTCCGGCTTGGTGAAGTGCAGCTTGCCCGACCGGTCCAGCGCGATCGCGAACGGCCCCTCGCGTCGTGCGACATGGTGCGGGCGGGCGGGCGAATCGACATAGGCGGGCGGGTGCGGTTCGCCCTTGGCCATCTCGGCCATGGTCGTGCGCCCGACGATCCAGCCGTCCGCCTGCGCCGCGTCGTGAATTGCCTCGTAGGCGGTGCTCCAGTCCTCGCGCGTGCCGTCCGGGCTCGCGGTGTAGCGGCTCGGGTGCAGCCGTCCGTCGAGCGAGGACGTCATGAGGCAGATGATGCGGGGGCGGTCGGTCATGTGATCTCCGGGTGCGCTGTTCTGATGACACGTAGGGTGAGCAGCAGCGGGCGAAAGCTGAGCGGAGCCGGACGCGGCGATGATGCTCGCTCAACGCCATCGCTCGGCCATTCGAAGCCGAGCGGATCGGTTCTGAAGAAGCTTCGCTCGATTACGAGATTGAACGTATTTCACCTCGCAACGGTCCGCCGTCTCGATGAAGGGCAACGTGCCCGACAACTTCGCCGATTACGTCCGCATCGAGTCTCTCGCTTCGGGTGAGGAGCCGAGCCGTGTCGGCTCCGGCCACGTCACCTTCGCCCCGGGCGCGCGGACCAATCCGGTCGGTCAGTTCATCGTCATCACTGTCGGCAAGGACCGGGTGCAGACGGAGAGCGGGCCATGCGAGGCGGTCCGTTCCGGTGAAACCGTGTTCTTCGGCAAAGGCAGGAAGCATTGGCACGGCGCCACCGTCGACTACGGCATGAGCCACAATGCGGTAACCGAAATGGGCCCACGGCAAGGACATCGATCCGGTGGAGCCGGTAACCGACCCGGAATATCACGGGTCGGCGCGCTCGCTCGGTCGTTGCGCACGGGGTTGTCAAGGCTCATGATATTGCCATGCCAACCTCGCGTGCCGACCTCGCCGATTTCTCCTACTTCCTGGCGATCACACGCCACGGCAGCTTCCGCCGCGCGGCGCTCGACTTCGGTGTCAGCCCGTCCGCGCTCAGTCATTCGCTTCGCGGGCTGGAGGAGCGGATCGGCGTCCGCCTGCTCAATAGAACCAATCGTTCGGTCACGCTGACTGCAGCGGGCGAGGCGTTGCGCGATGCGATCGCCGATCCGTTTGAGCGGATCGATACCGCGGTCGACCTGCTCAACCGCTTCCGCGACGCGCCCGCCGGTCGAGTTCGCCTCAACGTCGTCGGCGATGCGGCGATCCTGCTGATCGCGCCGGTGATGCCGCAATTCGTCGACCGCTATCCTGACATGGCGGTCGACATCGTCGCCTCCAACCGGATGGTGGACATCGTGGCTGAGGGTTTCGATGCGGGCATCCGTCACGGCGGCACGGTGCCGGAGGACATGATCGCTCAGACGTTGTCGCCACCGATCCGCTGGGTGGTTGCAGGCGCGCCCGACTATTTCGCCCGGTTCGGCGTGCCACAGACGCCGGACGCCCTTGCCGCCCACCGCTGCCTCGGTGTGCGCCTAGGCGACGATCGCATCTACCGCTGGGAGTTCGAGGGCGAGGACGGGCCGTTCGACGTGGCGGTGCCGAGCACGGTCACTGTCGACGACAGCCGCCCGATGCTGGCGATGGCGCTGGGCGGCGCCGGGCTGATGTACGGGCCGGAGCCGATCGTCGCCGAGCATGTCGCCGCCGGCTCGCTTCGCCTCGTCCTGGAGGAGTGGGCGACGACCGGCCCCGGCTACCAGATATATCATCCCGGCCGCCGTCAACTGCCGACCGGGCTGAGATTGCTGATCGACCTGATCCGCGAGACGGCACCGATCGGTTTCTACCGCGCTTGATGAATGGCGCTCATCGCGGCGTAGAGCGATAGCGGCCTGATCGTCGGCCGCTCCGCTTCCCATATCGGGTCGGACACTGATGTGGAGACCCCATGACCGTTCAAGCATTTGGCGCGTTCGCCGCTGACAAGCCGCTCGAAGCCATGACCATCGAGCGCCGCACGCCCGGCGCGCACGATGTCGTGATCGACATCGCCTACTGCGGCGTGTGTCATTCCGACCTCCACACCGTGCGCGCCGAATGGGCAGGCACGCTGTACCCGTGCGTTCCCGGTCACGAGATCGTCGGCCGCGTCAGCGCAGTCGGCGACGAGGTCACGGCCTTTGCGACCGGTGACGTGGTCGGCGTCGGCTGCATGGTCGACAGCTGCCAGCATTGCGCCGAATGCGAGGCGGGCGAGGAGCAGTTCTGCCTCAACGGTATGACGCCCACCTATAACGGCCCGACCGAGACGGCGCCCGGCCATACGCTGGGCGGCTATGCCCAATCGATCGTGGTCAGCGACAAATTCGTGCTAAAGATCCGCCACCGCGAAGACCAGCTTGCCGCCGTCGCCCCGCTGCTTTGCGCGGGCATCACCACCTATTCGCCGCTGCGCCATTGGAACGTCGGACCGGGCAAGAAGGTGGGCATTGTCGGAATCGGCGGGCTGGGCCACATGGGCGTGAAGATCGCGCATGCGCTGGGCGCGCACGTCGTTGCCTTTACCACGTCGGAGGAGAAGCGAGAGGACGCGTTCCGGCTGGGCGCGGACGAGGTCATCAACTCGCGCGTGAGCGAGGAGATGGACGCGCATGCCCTGAGCTTTGATTTCATCCTCAACACCGTCGCTGCGAGCCACGACCTCAATGCCTACCTGAACCTGCTGAAGCGCGACGGTACCATGGCGCTGGTCGGCGTCCCCGAGCATCCGCACCCTGCGCCCGACATCGGGGCGCTGGTATTCAAACGACGTAGTCTCGCCGGATCGCTGATCGGCGGCATTCGCGAGACGCAGGAGATGCTCGATTTCTGCGCCGAACACGATGTGGTGGCAGATATTGAGATGATCCGCGCTGACGAAATCAACACTGCCTATGACCGGATGCAGCGCAGCGACGTGAAGTACCGCTTCGTCATCGACAACGCGACGCTTGCCGCGTGATACGATGAACCCGATTTACGACTTCTCGGGCAAAGTGGCGCTGGTGACGGGCGCCGCCATGGGCATGGGCCTCTCCGCCGCGCGCATGTTCGCCGCCAACGGCGCGGCGGTCGCGCTCGCCGATCTCGACGGCGACCTCGCCGAACGCGAGGCGAAGCGCATCTGCGACGGGGGCGGGCAGGCGATCGGCATCGCCTGCGATGTAGCGGACGAGGATCAGGTCGCGGCGATGGTGGACCGCACCGTCGCCGCGTTTGGCCGGCTCGACATGGCCTACAACAATGCCGGCATCCAGGTGCCGCCGTCCGATGCCGCCGACGAGCCGCTCGAAAGCTTCGAGCGCGTGACCGCGATCAACCAGCGCGGCGTCTGGGCGTGCATGAAGCACGAGCTGCGCGTGATGCGAGACCAAGGATCGGGCGCGATCGTCAACTGCTCGTCACTGGGCGGGCTGGTCGGCCTTCCGGGGCGCGCCTCCTATCACGGAACCAAGCATGCGGTGCTGGGCATGACCAAGAGCGCGGGCGTCGAATATGCCCCGCGCGGCATCCGCGTGAACGCGGTCTGCCCCGGTACGATCGAAACGCCGATGGTGGCGGACATGCTGGAAGGCCAGGCCGACGCGATGGCGGAGATCATGAAGCAGCAGTCGATCGGTCGCCTCGGCCGTGCGGACGAGGTCGCCGCCGCCGTCATGTGGCTGTGCAGCGACGCGGCGAGTTTCGTCGTCGGCGTCGGCCTGCCGGTCGATGGGGGCTTCACCGCGCATTGAGCGTTCCCCCCGTGCCTGCAAGCAACAGAGAGGCCCCTATCATGGCAGACGAACCGAACAACGCCCGCGACAGCTTTGGCGACATCGCGCCGCAACTCGCCGAGATCACCGACAGGACGCTGTTCGGCACGGTTTGGGAGGACCAGACGCTGTCGCCCCGCGAGCGAAGCCTGGTGACGATCACCACGCTGGTCGCGCAATACCGCCACAACGAGCTTGGCTTTCACCTGAAAAAGGGGCTGGAGAACGGCCTGTCTAAGGAGGAGATCATTGCTGCGATCACCCACATCGCCTTCTACGCCGGTTGGCCGAGCGCGATGACCGGGATTCAGCAGGCGCGCAAGGCGTTCGAGGACGCCTGATGCCTCACGTCCACGTCAAGATGTACGCCGGGCGCAGCGATGGCGAGAAGCAGGACCTCGCCGACCGAATTACGCAGGCGGTGACGACGGCGCTCGGCCATGACGATGATGCGGTGTCGGTCGCGATCGAAGACGTGCAGCCCACCGACTGGATGGTCGAGGTCTACGACCGCGACATCCGGGCCAACGAGGACAGGCTATTCAAGCAGCCCGGCTACAGTCCGCTCAAATGACGTAGCGGGACGGTGAGCGTCACTCATCGCCCCGTTCGACTGATCTCCAGCATCGGATCGACGCCCGATGCGTTGGTTGGTCATGGTGAAAATCAGGATAGCCGCCGCAGCGCCGCTGCTGATCGCGAGCCTGGCCTTGCCCTCTTCTGCTACAGCAAGGGCAGAGCCGCAGCAGGCTCCCGACTATGTCAGGCAGAGCGCCCCGGCGCTGGCGCGCTATACGCAGGACACGCTGTTCGGTGACTTGTGGAAGCGTTCCGACCTGTCCCCCCGCGACCGCAGCTTCATCACCGTTGCGACGCTGATCGCGACGGGCAAGGATGATCAGCTCGGATTTCACATCGGGCGCGCGCTCGACAACGGAGTGACGCCGGCCGAGATCGGCGGCATCATTACCCAGCTCGCCTTCTACGCCGGCTGGCCGAACGCTATGTCCGCGGCGAAGGTGGCCGATCAGGTGTTCAAGGAACGCGGCATCAAGACAGCTGCGGCGCAACCCGCGCGGGCGGCGATGCGGGCGGCACCGGAAGGCGACGGCAAGCGTTCGCAGTCCGTGCGCGAGGGCGTCGGCACCGTCGCTCCCACGCTCGCGGAGATGACCAACAAGGTGCTGTTCGACGATCTGTGGCGGCGCACCGACCTGTCGCCGCGTGACCGCAGTCTCGCCACCATCACCGCGTTAACCGCGGGCGGCGACGCGGCGCAGCTCGGCTTTCACCTGAAGACCGGCCTGTCTAACGGCCTCACCCGAGACACGATCGGCGCGGCGATGGCGCAGATCGCGTTCTACGCGGGCTGGCCGAAGGGCTATTCGGGCGCGACGGCGCTCCTCGACCTAGAGAAGGGGCGATGATCGACACGCTCGATTCGGGCAGGTCGGTGGTCGAATTCGCCGACCCGCACGACATGCTGACGCAAAACAGCAAGACGAACTCGTCCAAGATGCTGGAGGCGGGCGCATATTCGCGAACGAGCAATGCGCCGACGAGCATTTTGCCAAGATTATGGAATTGAAAATGGTTGTTGTATCTCCGCTACTGCCGTGAAGTACTTCATGCTGCGCGACGAGGGGCGGATCATCAACATTTCGGTCAACGGCAGGCCGGCGATCGACATCCCGCGCCTCCGGTCGGGCTACGCTCTCCCTACGCCCCAATCAGGGCGAATGCTGTGCCCGTCATACCTGGCGCGCGCATCCGCAGATGGGGTGCCTTTTGGACGCCGATAGCCGCAGCCCAAACGAACAAGGTAGCGCACGGCGTTGATCACCTCGCGGAAATCCACCTCGCGGGGAGTGCCCCGGCGTTCCGGCTTGGGCATCAAGGGCGCTAGGCGCTTTCATTCCTCCTTGATCAGATCTCTGGGGTAGCGCTTCGTCTTTCTGGCAATGCGGGCCATTCGCCCGCGGCTCTGCTGCGTGCACATGCAGAGCCTGAGTCGAACAGAACGTTCCTCCACAAACCCCCTCGCCAATTTTCCGAACAGCCTCTCATGAGTCGAAGCATCGACGAAGCTGCCGCGGTTCAGAATGAGCTTTGCCAGCGCTGGCAATAATTGCTTTGACGAGGATCGTATCGGCAGTTTACTCTGACAAATGTACGGATCGTGAAGGGTGAACACACCCGCAGGATCGTGGCGCAAGGCGGAAGACCTGCGGCGGAATCAACGGCTGTGTTGGATTCCCGTGCGACAGATCGGAGAGGATTCAACATGTCCGAGCTTACAGTGAGGCTGCTAACCGGCATCGGGGTAACGGCCGCGTTCCTGCCCAGTCTGGCGTTTGCACAAGAGACTGCCACTCCGGGGGTGGAGCAGGCGGAGGTGTTCGAGAGCCAGGCTTCCGCCGGTGAGGCCGGTCCCGCAGGCGACATCGTCGTGACGGGCTTTCGCCAGAGTCTTCGGACCGCCCAGAACATCAAGCGCAACGCATCCGAGATCGTCGACTCCATCGTCGCGGAGGACATCGGCAAGCTTCCGGACAACAATCTGGCGGAAGCGCTCCAGCGCGTTCCCGGCGTCCAGATCACGCGACATCACGGCGAAGGCAGCGGCATCTCGATCCGCGGTCTCACCCAGACGAGCACGTTGGTGAACGGCCGCGAGGCGTTCAGCGACAACGGCCGCAGCCTCTCGCTTGAGGCGATCCCGGCAGAGGTGCTGGCCGGGATCGACGTGTACAAGAACCCCTCCGCGGCGTTGATCGAAGGCGGCCTCGGCGGCGTCGTCAATCTGAAGACCCGTCGTCCATTCGATTTCGCCGGCTTTCAGGCCAGCCTGAGCGTCCGCAACAACTATTACGACTTCGTCGAGCGCTCGCGGCCGCAGGTGTCGGGGCTGGTCTCCACGCGCTTTGATACCGGCGCCGGGGAGATCGGCATCCTGCTGGGCGGCGCCTTCATACGGTCGGCGGGGCGTCGCGACCAGCAGGGCGCCGAACCCTTCAACAACCGCTACAACCTCGTCGACTTCAACGGCAACGGCGTGTTCGGAGGGATCGACGCCACCAACGCTGCCGCACAGGCGGTCGATCCGGGCGATCTCGTCCTCGCCCCCAACGGGGGCGGCGCCACGATCGAGATCACCGACCGGACGCGTACCGCCTTCAACGGCGCGATCCAGTGGAAGCCTAGCGAGCGCCTCTCCGTCTACTTCGAGGGCTTCTACAACCGGTACAAGTACGAGCAGGAAGGCTATCTGGCCTACGCAAATCGCGGGCCGCTGCTGGCCGCGCCGGATGCGACCTTCACCTTCCACGAGGGAACGAACGTCGTCCGGTCGGGATCGTACCGGGACGTCGAGTTCACCGCCAACGCCAGCCTGGCGCCCTCGCGGTCCCGGGTGTGGCAGCTGGCCGGCGGTGCCGAGTGGGAGGCGACGGACAATCTGAAGCTGTCGGCCGACCTGGCCTATACGGACTCGACCCGCACCAGCGACTTCAGCGCGACGCGCGTCGGCAACAACGGCAACACTGCCGGCACCCGGCTCGACTTCGACACGCAGGGCGATCAGGTCCTGCTGAACCTCACCGGGTTCGACTTCGACAACATCGCGAAATACCGGTTCCTGGAATCATTCGCGCAGACCGAGGTGGCAAGCAGCGACGGATGGGCCGGGCGCGCGGACGCCGAATACAGCTTCACCGACTCCGTGCTCAAATCCGTCTCGATCGGCGGGCGCTTCACCGACCGGAACGTCGACCGCAGGCAGGGGACGCAGAACCACTTCCCACCCGCAGCGCCCGGACAGCCGGCGAACACCTTCCCGGGAACGGTGTTGCCGGAAGCCTTCGTGCCGATCGGGCTGGCGAACAACTTCTACCGCAACGGCAACGTCCCCAATCCGATGAACGTCGTGCTTTCCGTGCCGATCTGGCTGCAGCGCGACCAGGCACGGCTCTGCCAGGTGTTCGGCGACACAGTCTGCGAGCCGCAGTTCAACCCTGCCAACACCTACTCGCAGCAGGAGCGCACCTATGCGGCCTATGGCCAGGCAGGGTTCGATCTGGAGCCGCTCGGCATCCCGGTCGACGGGACCTTCGGCGCACGGTACCTCAAGACCGAACTCTCGACCGTCGGCGTGGTGACCGCACCCACCGGGGCAACCTCGCCGATCAACCAGGATTCAAGCTACGAGAACTTCCTTCCCAGCGCGAACATCCGCTTCAAGATCATGCCCGACCTCTTCCTTCGCCTGGCCGCCGCGAAGCAGCTCACGCGCCCCGGGTTCGGCAGCCTCAGCCCGACGTTGAACGTGACCTCGCTGGCCGCGAGCGGCGTTCTCAACATCAACGCGGGCAATCCCGACCTCCGGCCGCTGCGTTCGACCTCGTACGACGCCAGCCTGGAGTATTACTTCACGCGCAACGGCTATGCGTATCTGTCGGGGTTCAAGAAGGACGTGAGCGGGTTCATCCAGAACTTCATCTCGCGCGAGACGGTGAATCTCCCTGCCTTCCCGAACGTGACGCAGGCCGACATCAACCGGCCGCAAAATGGCGATGATGGCTCGATCAAGGGCTTCGAAGTCGGCGTCCAGACCTTCTTCGACTTCCTGCCGCAGCCGCTCGACGGCTTCGGCATCCAGGCCAACTACACCTATGTGGACTCCAAGGCGCCGGGGCCGATCGCCGGCGAGACGGTGCCGCTGGAAGGTCTGTCGAAGAACAGCTACAATCTGGTCGGCTTCTACGAGAAGAACGGAATCCGCGCACGCGTCGCCTACACCTGGCGCGACGATTACGTCGAGACGACGAGCGGTCCGGGATCGGGCGCCTTGCCGATCTACGTGCGGCCCTTCGACCAGCTGGATGCGTCGATCGGCTACACCGTCAACGACCATTTCGACATCTCGCTGGATGCCTCCAATCTCCTCAATTCCTCCACCAACACCTATTTCGGCGAAACCATCCGCCCGCGCTTCAACAGTGTCGTCGACCGCCGCATCGGGCTGGTCGTCCGCATCAAGAGCTGAGCAGGCGGCGGGGTTCGCGATGGCGGTGTCGGCACGTGGGCGACGACGGCTTGCCCCGCGTGCCGATGCCCGCCCGCTTGTCGGGACGGACCAGGCATCGGAGAGAGGGGGTACGCATGGGGTGTTCTTGACCCTGCTGCCGCCGAGAGAACCGGGCGCGCCCGGACCCATTGGATGAGATGCAGATGAAGCTGGCAAGACTTGGTTCGTTCGTGGTCGCCGTTGCGGTCGCCGGAGGCGCCGTCGCGATTCCGGCGCAGCCGGGCGATCCGAAGGTCCATCCGGTTCAGGTCGATCCCAGCCGCCCGGATTGGGAGAACCCGGCGGTGTTCGCACGCGGCAAGCGTCCGGCGCGCGCGACCGGCTTCCCCTTCGAGAGCCGCGAGCGCGCCCTGTCCAGCGACCCCGCGCGATCAACCCGCTACCAGTCACTGAACGGGCTGTGGAAGTTCGCCTTCTCCCCGGGCGCGGACCAAGTGCCGACCGGGTTCGAAGATCCCGGCTTCGACGTGTCGCAGTGGCGGTCGATCAAGGTGCCCTCAGACTGGCAGGCGGAAGGCTATGGCCAGGCGGTCTATAACAACTGGAAATATCCTTTCCCGGCCAACCGCCCACTCATCCCGCACGCGACCAACCCGGTCGGTTCCTATCGGCGCGATTTCGACGTTCCGCGCGACTGGGACGGCAAGGACCTGATCCTGCACATCGGCGCGGCCGGCTCCGCCTATTACGTCTGGGTCAACGGACGGAAGGTCGGCTACGCCCAGGACAGCAAGCTGCCGTCGGAGTTCGACATCACGCCGTATGCGCGTACTGGCCGAAACACCGTTGCCATCCAGGTGTTCCGCTGGTCCGACGGCTCCTACCTGGAGGATCAGGACTTCTGGCGCGTGTCGGGAATCGAGCGCGACGTCTTCGTCATCGCGGCACCCAAGGCGCGCATCGATGACTTCTTCGTCCATGCGGATCTGGACGGCAGCTACCGCAACGGGCGCCTATCCACCGACCTCGTAGTGACGCCGGGGCCGAAGGCGCGCGCGCGCCTCACTTTGATGGACGGTGACAGGGTCCTTCTCCGCCGCGACGCTGTCGTCCCCGCGGGCGCCGCGCAGCGCAGCCTCACCCTGCGTGGGGACGTGCCCGCGGTCCGCGCCTGGACCGCCGAGACACCGAACCTCTACACGCTGCTGGTCGAACTGGAGGACTCCTCGGGGCGTCTCGTGCAGTCCACGCCGACGCAGATCGGCTTTCGCACGGTGGAGATGAAGGACGGCCTCGTCACCGTGAACGGGCGACCGATCACGATCCGGGGCGTGAACCGCCACGAGCATGATCCGGAGACGTTCCACGTCCTGTCGCGGGAATCGATGGAGCGCGACGTCCAGCTCATGAAGGCGAACAACGTCAACGCCATCCGCACCGCCCATTACCCGAACGACCCCTATCTCTACGAGCTTGCCGATCGCTACGGGCTCTACGTCATGGACGAGGCCAACATCGAGAGCCACGCCTATATGGAGATCGGCAACCGCTTGCCCGACAAACGCGCCGACTATCAGATCGGCTTCGATCCGGCATGGCGCGACGCGCATGTCAGCCGCGTGATGAACATGCTGGAGCGGGACAAGAACCATCCCTCGATCATCTTCTGGTCGCTCGGCAACGAGGCGGGCATCGGACCGACCTTCGAAGCGGCCGCGCAGCAGGTGAAGCAGCGCGATCCCGGCCGCCTGCTGAGCTACCTCGGCTGGGGACCGTTGCCGGTCGGCGATCACCGTCCCAACTGGTATGCCGACATCTATGCTCCGATGTACGATCCGGCCGTCAAGATGGCGGACTATGCGACGAACTGGTCGTTCCGTCAGCCAATGATCCAGTGCGAATATGCGCACATGATGGGCAATTCCGGGGGCGACCTGCAGGAATATTGGGATACGATCTATGCTCATCCTCACAAGCTGCAGGGCGGGTTCATCTGGGACTGGGTGGACCAGTCGATGTACGGCTACACCAAGGACGGTCGGCGCTACTGGGCCGACGGTGGCGAATACGGCCCCAATTATTCGGGAGACATCGAGTTCGGCGACGGCCTGATCCAGTCGGACCGGACGCCGAACCCGGCGCTGCACGAGCTGAAGAAGGTGTCCGCACCGATCCAGTTCGCGAACTTCGACCCTACCGATGGATCGGTTCAGGTGCGCAACCGGCAGGACTTCCTCGATCTCGGCCGATACCGCTTCGACTGGGAGGTGCTGGAGAACGGGCACGTCGTCGCGGCAGGGTCTCTGGAGGCACCGGATGTCGCCGCACGGGGATCGGGTACGCTCGTTGTTCCTGTTTCGACGATCGAGCGCCGTGCCGATGCGGAGTATTTCGTGACGGTTCGCGCGCGATCCACGGCAGCTCTGGTCCCCGGCGTTCCCGCTGGCGAGACGATCGCATGGGAGCAATTCTCCCTGTCGCCGTATACGGCGCCCGCGGCGCCTGCTTCGGGAGCGGTGTCGGTGGTCGAGAACGGAACCGAGGTGCGGTTTGCGGCGGCCGGGGCGGTCCTGATCCTGGACCGTCGCACCGGGCTGGTGACATCCTACGCCAAGAATGATCGGCAGCTTCTCGAGGGCGGCGCCCCCAACTTCTGGCGGGCCGAAACCGATCCCAGCCTCGGTACCGGCACCGCGAAGAAGCTGGCGATCTGGAAAGGCATGAGCGAAACGCGCGAGGTCTCGAGCGTCACGGTCCGGCACGATGCCGGCGGCACGGCCGAAGCCGTGGTGGAGTTCGCCTGGAAGGCGGGCTTCGCGGAACCCGCGGTGACCTTCCGTTCGGGATACCGCATGGCCGCCGACGGGTCCGTGCAGATCTCCGCCGCGTTCACACCGTTGCGGCAGGACCTCCCGCCACCGTTCCGGGTCGGACTCGCCTTCACGCTTCCCGGGGCGCTGACCACCGCCGAGTGGTACGGCCGCGGGCCGCACGAAAGCTACGTCGATCGTAAGCGTTCGGCGGCAGTCGGCCTGTGGCGCGGATCGCTCCGCGACCAGCCGCACGACTACATCCGGCCGCAGGAAACCGGCAACAAGGTGGACGTCCGCTGGATGGAGCTCTCCGGTGCGGACCGCGGCTTTCGGGTGGAGGGCTCCCGACCCTTGATGATGAACGTGCTGCCCTTCGCCTACGACACGCTGTACCGCCGCGCCCCTGGGACATGGAAATGGACCGACATCGCGATGGAGGAGGAGGGCACGTTGCTCGTCGACGTCTCGCAATGGGGGGTGGGCGGAGACAATCAGTGGAGCGACTTGGGGCAGCCTCTGCCACAATATCGCACGAAGCTCGAGCCGGCGTCGTTCGCCATTCGCCTGAGCCCCGGCGTCGCCGCTCCGCGCCCCGACGCGAAGCCGGGCGGCAACGAGGTACCGCCCTCGGGCGGCTGATGACTGGTTGCTGCGCGATCGTACGAACCGATCGCGCAGGGTCTTGAACCGCTGCGCTACTTGGGAGCCGGCCCGGTCGATTCCGCGGGCATCAGCGCGAGGGTCATCCTCGGCGTTGGCGGGATCTCATCGCCTTCGATCCGTGCAATGAGGCGTTCCGCCGCCGCTGCCGCCATTTCGGCGAAGGGGCGGTGGACCGAGGCGATCGCGGGCGTGAGCATCTTGGTGATGGGGCTGCCGTCGAAGCCCACTACCGAAAGAGCGCCCGGAACGGCGATGCCACGCCGGGCGGCGACCTTCAGCACACCGGCGGCCATGATGTCGTTCGCCGCGAACATGCCGGAGGGCGGGTTCGGTGCCGACAACAGCTGCTCCGCTCCCGCGACCCCCGAAACGAAGCCGTAATCCCCCGGCGCTTCCGCCACGGTGACGCCGGCCTCGCGCGATGTCTCCGCGAGGAAGCCCGCTCGGCGCTCTCTGGCGGAGGTGGCGTCCGCAGGGCCGTTGATGATCCCGAGCCTGCGATGGCCGAGATCCATGAGGAAGCGCGCGACCTGAGCACCGGCCACTCGCTCGTCACTCACGATCACATCCTGATAGCCTTCGAGAGCAATGGAGGAGAGGGCGACGGCAGCGATCGCGTTTCGGGAGAGCGTCGCGGGGAGGTGAAGAAACTCCGAAATCGGCGGCAAGACGATCAGCCCGTCCACTCGGGAGCGCTCCGCGAACGCGATCACGTCCTCTACAGCCTGTTGCGGCTCGAGCGGAGTGGGATGAACGATGACTTCGTAGCCCTTCGCAGCCGCCGCGTCGGCGAGGCTGCGCTGTATCGAACCCAGGACGAGGGCGTTACGATCATGATGGATCAGGCCGATAAGAAAGGACCGCCGCATCGCAAGCGCGCGCGCACGCGCACTCGGGCGAAAGCCGAGTTGTTCGATAACTAGCTCTACGCGCTTTCTCGTCTTTTCGTTGACCTTGGCAGACCTGTTCAGCACCCGGGAAACGGTGCGAATGGAGACGTCCGCGCCCGCCGCTACATCCTCGATCGTAGAGCTATTCTTACGGTGCACGCCGTTCACTCGGGTCATCGCCCTCTCATGCGCCCTGCTTGGCGCGCACGCAACGCCGTGCTGGCTGCGCGGGCACCCTCGATCTGGCCCCTCGCGCCGAGCGTGCAGTCGTTCTGAAATGCTTTCGTACGGCTTGAACTTGAGAAGGATTTACCTGGGGCGGGGCGCTGAT
The DNA here is from genome assembly GCF_047975845.1 of Sphingomonas mangrovi. Taxonomy (NCBI): domain Bacteria; kingdom Pseudomonadati; phylum Pseudomonadota; class Alphaproteobacteria; order Sphingomonadales; family Sphingomonadaceae; genus Sphingomonas; species Sphingomonas mangrovi. The sequence continues at coordinate 92,625 of NZ_JBIUCZ010000007.1, forward strand.
GGAGCCTGCATGCTGGGGATGCGGCGGCAACGGTGCAGGCTTGGCGTCGTCAATCTTCGATCCGCATACCCATGAGGCGATGCACGATTGCAAAGACGTCCTGACCAGGCGACGCGTTGAAATCAGGGGCGGCCGTCATCAGAATATCCGCCACGGAGGTGACGATCGCGCCGGTACGCTCGATCCGCCGCAGCGCGGCCGTTTCGGTGCGCGCGGCGCGGGCGCCGCAGGCATCGAGTGCCACGACCACGCGATAGCCGCGCTCGATTGCGTCGAGCGCGGCGAACTGGACCACCGCTTCGACGGAATAGGCCGCAAGCACGATGGTCCGGCGTCCGGTCGCCTCGAGTGCGGCAGCGAAGGCATCGTCCCCGAAGGGGCTCGCGCAGCGCCGCGTGAACACTCGCTCCACCGTGGCGGATGGCGCAAGGCCCGGCAACGGGGTCGCGGATCCACCGTCCTCGGGCACCACGCTGAACAGCAGCGGCCAGCCGAGCAACCCCGCCGCCTCGGACAGCGCGGCGGCGCCGGCTTCGATCATCGCCGGCGTGTTGGTGCGGCTGTTGCGAACCAGCACCGGTTGCAGGTCGGCGAACAGGACGAGCGCGTCGGTGGGATCGACGGCTCGGGCCAACGCCGTCACCAGGCGTAGGCCATGGGCGCTTCACCGCCGGGGCCGGGCCATATCTCGTCGAGGCGCTTCAGCGTCTCTTCGGAGACGGTGACGTCGAGCGCGGCGATATTGTCGCGCAACTGGTCGAGGGTGCGCGGGCCGGTGATCGCCGCGGTGACGATCGGATTGTGGAGCAGCCACGCCAGCGCCACGTGCGCGGGTTCGGCCCCGATCTCGCGGCACAGTGCCTCATACCGCTCGACCTGCGGACGCACTTGGTCGAGCTGCTGGTTCAGCTTGTCGCTCGACCGGCGGCCCTCCTCATGCTTGGCCAGGATGCCCGTCAGCAGTCCCTGCCCGACCGGGCTCCACGGGATCAGCCCGATGCCGAGCGCGCGCAGCGCCGGGATCATCTCCAGCTCGATCGTCCGCTCGGTCAGGTTATAGAGGCTCTGCTCCGAGGCGAGGCCGAGCAGCCCGCGCTTCTCGGCTTCGTACTGCGCCTGCACGACGTTCCAGGCGGCGAAGTTGCTGGAGCCGACATAGGTGATCTTCCCCTCCCGGATCAGCTGCTCCATCGCCTGCCACACCTCGGCCCAGGGCGTGTCGGGATCGACATGGTGCATCTGGTAGAGGTCGATGTGATCGGTGCCGAGCCGCCTCAGGCTGGCCTCGCACGCGCGGCGGATGTGATAGGCGGAAAGATATTTATCGTTCGGCCCGGTCTCCATCGGCTGGTAGACCTTGGTCGCCAGCACGATGCGGTCGCGCTTGCCGGTCTTGGCCAGCCAGCGGCCGATGATCTCCTCGGAGATGCCGTACCCCTTCTCCATGTCGGGCTTCTGCGGCCCGCCATAGACGTCGGCTGTGTCGAAGTGGTTGATGCCGGCGTCCAGCGCCTCGTCCATGATGCGGAAGGCGGTCTGCTCGTCGGTCAGCTCGCCGAAGTTCATCGTGCCGAGGATCAGCGGGCTGACGCGGAGGCCGGTGCGGCCGAGATGGCGATAGTCCATGATCGTGCTCCTTCAGACGGGAAGGTGGGGGGAGCGGCTGGCTTCTCCGCCGCGACGCTCCCTCTGGCTCAGGCGGCTCGCTCGCGCTTCTTGCCGAACACGGGGAAGGCGGATGCCTCGCCGTAGTTGTCGCTCGCGTCGATCGCCTTCAGCGCCGCCATGTCGTCGTCCGAAATGGCGAAGTCGACCGCGGCGTTGCTGCGCAGGTGCTCCGGATTGCTGCTCTTGGGCAGCGGCAGCAGGCCGAGCTGGAGGCAGTAGCGGATGCCGAGCTGGGCGACGCCGACGTCGTAGCGATCGGCGATCCGGCGCAACTCCGGATGGTCGAGGATCGCACCGTGGCCGACCGGCGAATAGGCCCCGACCAGCATGCCCTTGCCGCGGCAGTAGTCGATCAGGTCGAACGGCGTGTTGCCGACGTGCGCGAGGACCTGGTTGACCATCGGTGCGACGCTGCCGTTGTCGATCAGATTGTCGAGGTCCGCGCGTTCAAAGTTGGACACGCCGATCGCGCGCAGCTTGCCCGCCTTGTGCGCGTCTTCCATCGCGCGCCACGCTTCCAGATTGCCTTCGTCGAACCGCTCGCCCTCGCGGAACTCGGCCCAGGGCTGCGGGCTGTGGATCAGCAGGAGGTCGATAGCGTCGAGGCCGAGCGTGGTCAGCGAGCCGTCGATACGCGCCTTGGCCTCCTCGTAGCTCTTCGCCTCGGCCACCAGCTTGGTCGTCACGAACAGCTCGTCGCGTGCGACGCCGCTGGCGCGCACCGCCTCGCCGACGCCGCGTTCGTTTTCATAGGCCTGGGCGGTGTCGATGTGGCGGTAGCCGGCGTCGATCGCGGCACGGACGACCTGCCCGACGGCGTCGTCGTCGATGCGCCACGTTCCGAGCCCCAGCTTCGGGATCGTGACGCCGTTCGACAGGGTGTAGGTTTCTTGGAGGATCATGTTTCGTCTCGCTGGATGCTCGGCGACGACCGCAGCCGGTCTCGTCTGCCGATTGAAGGTGGATGGCTGGGCTTCAGGACCTCGCTTGCCCCGGCCGCGGGCCGTACCCCGGCTCCTTGGCAAGCTGGTCCCACTTGCCCAGAATGTCGGGCTCGAAGACCTGCTCGGTCCAGTCCGCCGACGCGACCTCCTCGAAGGCGACCGACACTGCGTCGTCGCCGTAGCCGAGGATGCTTGTCACGTTCTGCGTGATGGCGTCGGCAAGTCGCTGCTTCTGCGTATCCGACTTGCCGGGCCAGAGCTTCACGATGACGTGCGGCACCGGATCATTCCTTGCCGAGCGGGGTGTTATATTCCTCGTCGGTCACCTTCTCCATCCACGTGACGTTTTTGCCGTCGATCGACTCCTGGATGGCGACATGGGTCATGCCGTCGTGCGGGGTGGCGCCGTGCCAATGCTTGTGCTCGGCCGGGCACCACAGCACGTCGCCGGCATGGAACTCGTATTTCGGACCGCCCTCGATCTGGGTCCAGCCGACGCCCTCGGTGACGATCAGCGTCTGGCCGGCAGGATGCGTGTGCCACGCCGTGCGCGCGCCGGGCTCGAAGTGGACGATCGCGCCCGTTACCCTCGACGGCGCCTCGCGCTGGAACTGCCCGGTGATCGTCGCCTTGCCGGTGAAGTATTCGGCCGGTCCTTCGACCGTCTTCATGTCTTCTTTGCGTTCGATGGTCATGGTGCTGGTTCCTTCCTGCGCGTGCGCCGCGCCCGATACCGAGATCAGGACGGCCATGGTCGCTGCATAAAGCTTCATCATCACGATCGATCCTTTCCCGGGCGGCGCGCCGGAATGGTGGCCGCTACACCCACGAGATAGGGTGGCGCACCTACCCGGATTAGTAGGCGCGTGATGGATGATCTGATGAGCCGCGCTCAACAATGCGCTATGGCGGCGACATGAGCCTGAGCCGTGCCGACCTGGCGGACTTCGCGTATTTCCGCGTATTTCATCGCCATCGCGAAGCATCGCAGCTTTCGGAAGGCTGCTTCGGAAATGGGGGTTTCGTCCTCCGCAATGAGCCATGCCATGACCGCATTGGAGGAGCGACGCGGGGTCCGGCTGCTCAACCGGACGACGCGAAGCGTGACCCTGACCGCCGCGGGCGAAGAACTGCAGGCCGGCATCGAGATTTCGCTACACACGATCGGCGAGGCGGCCGAGCGCCTCCACCGCTACCGCGACGTGCCTGCCGGGCGGATCAGGATCAACGTTCTCGAGGATGCGGTGCCGCTGCTGATCGAGCCCGTCATTCCGGCGTTCGTCGAGCGCTACCCGGAGGTCGAAGTCGACGTCAGCGTCAGCAATCGCTTGATCGACGTCGTCGACAGCGGTTTCGATGCCGGCATCCGCTACGGCGGCACGGTCCCCGAGGACATGATCGCACAGCGACTGTCCCAGGACATCCGCTGGGTCGCCGCCGCTGCCCCGACGTACCTCGAACGCTTCGGCGAACCGGCGACGCCGCAGGACCTGGCGAACCATCGCTGCGTGCGCATGCGGCTGGGGGACAACCGGATCTATCAGTGGGAGTTCGCACGCGGCGACGAGGAGATCGCCGTAGCGGTTCCTGGGCCGCTGACCGCCGACGGCAGCCACGCCGTCCTCGGTTTCGGACTCGGCGGCGCAGGCATCATCTACGGTGCGGAACCCGTGCTGCGTGCGCATGTGGAGCGAGGCGCATTGAAGGTCGTGCTGGCAGACTGGGCGGCAACGGGAAGCGGATTCCACGCCTATTACCCGAGCAGACGGCAGCTCCCGACCGGCCTGCGGCTGTTCATCGAACTGGTTCGAGAGTTTCAACCCGTCAAATAAACCTTCTCCAAAGGGAGGCAGTGCGGGTGCAAAGACCTGGCTTAGTTGCGAAGTTCCGATGATCAGCTGGCTCCGCCGATCGCGGATGGCGTCAAGGCCAGCGCCAGGAGGATCAGCGCGATGCCGACATATGCATATGCGCCCATCCCGGCCCATGCGATCCGGCGCGCCGTCCGCTGACCCTTCTCGGCTTTTTGCAGGCGTTTGGCGTAGATGATCACGCCCGTCCCCGACATGCCTGTCAGGACGAGTCCGAAGAGGAACCAGAGCGCCTTGGTCACCAGGCCTCCGAAGGTGCCGAAGTGAAGGGGGTCGGCCATCTCGGCGATCCGCTGATGGGCGTCGAGATCGGTGCCGTCGAGCGACGTGAGGATGCGGCCGTCGGCCGGATCGACCGCTACCTCATTGGCGCGATCCCGAACCAGCCAGGCGTGCTCCTGGCCGAGCAGCACCACGCCGTTCTTCTGCGTGAACCGGATTTCGCGAATGTCGAGAGAAGGGCGCTCGCGGCGTGCGCCGGCAATCAACCGATCGAGCTCGGCACCCGTCGGGACCGCGGCCGCCGATCTGACCTCCGCCAGACCGGGGACGGGCGCTCGTCCGCCCAGCGTCTCGACCAAATACCACATCCCGGTCAGCGCGATCAGGGCGACGAACCAGAGGCTCCACAGCCCGCCGAGACGGTGCAGATCCCCACTCAGCTTGCGGGCATCGCCGCCTTTCGGCAGCCGGAAAAAGCCGCGCCACCATTTCTTGTAGGTGACGATGCCGGTGATGAGCGAGGCCAGTAGCAGGAACGCGAGCGAACTCACGATCGGGATGCCGATCTTCGTCGGTAGCATGAGGTGGCGATGCACCTGCCGCAGGAAGCGATGGACATTGGCCCAGCCGTGCGTGCCGGTCACCCGTCCGCTCCACGGGTCGACATAGACGCGGCGGGGCGCGCCTTCGCCAGTGTCCATCAAGACCTCGGCCGTGAACCAGGGGTCGATAGGGGCATAGATGATCTGCAATCGCCCGTGCGGCTCGGCACGCGTGGCCGCAGCGGCAAGGGTGCCCCAGCTGACGCTGGGACCATCCTGCGGTGACGCTCGCATCGCGGGCGTCACCAGCCAGTCGATCTCGTGCGCGAAGACGGCCAACGTCCCGGTAGCCAGCACGAAGGTCATGAAGATCGCCAGCTTCAGCCCGGCCCAGCTATGGACCCGCCACCAGAGCGAGCGCCCCTTGGCCTTGGCTTTCGCATAACCCCCTGCCTTCACCACTTTCAGAACCGCAGGCGCAGTTCGGCCAGGAACGTGCGCGGCTCTCCGGGGAAGTGCCCGCTGCGATCCGAAAAGCCGGATGCGGCATAGACCTTGTCGAAGATGTTATCGACGCGCAGCAGCACTTCGGCGATGCCCAGGCTCTTGGTGATCGAGGCATCGAAGATGGTGTATGGCTTCACCGTCTGTCCGGACAGGCTGATGCGCCGCGACACGTGCTCGCCCCCGACCGCGAACGCCGTACCGATGGCGGGCACCTGATAACGCGTCCAGAAGCCGACCTTGTGCTTGGGCGCGTTGGCGAAGCGGTCGCCCACGGCGTTGATGATCGACTGCCCCTCGGCGGTGCCGGTGATCTTGGTGTCGTTGTAGCCGTAGTTCACCAGCAGCACCCAGTCGGGCGTGATGTCGGTGGTCAGGTCCACCTCGAAGCCCTTGCTGGTCACTTCGCCGATAGGCGCGAGCTGGTCGATGCCGTTGATCGGCGGCAGCGTGGGATCGACCTGGACGATGTTCTTGCGAACGATCCGGTATGCGGCCGCGTTCGCCTGCAGGCGGCCGTTGAACAGCTGGGTCTTCACCCCGCCTTCGACCTGGTTGCCCGTGACGGGGGCGAAGGGGCCGCCGGCGTCGCCGTTCTGGTCTGCGGCGGCTTGCGGTTCGAAGCTCTGCGACCAGCTGGCATAGAGCGATATGTCCGGCCGCGGCTTGTAGATCGCACCGCCACGAAACGTCACGTCGCTGTCGGAGTAGGAAGAGCGGCCCGTGGCGTCGCCGCCGGTGCTGGTCGTTACCCCGTCGTCGAACTTGTCATAGCGCACGCCCGCCACCAGCAGCAGCGCGTCGGTGAGGCTGATCTGGTCCTGGAGATAGGCGCCCTTGCGCTTGGTGCGGGTGTCGGTGGTGGTATAGGGCAACAGCGCCGCGCGCGCCGCGTCGCCCTCCGCCTGACCATAGACCGGGTTGCTCAGGCTGAGCGGGGGCACGCCCGCGCGCAGGATGCGCGATTGCAGCACGCTCTTTTCGTCGTACCAGTCGGCCCCGGCCTGGAACTTGTGCTCCATGCCCAGGATATCTACGCGCGCGGTCATGTTGGCCATGAACGACAAGCCGTCCACCGGGCGGATCTGATCGCGAAATTCGCGAACCACAAGGTCGGGGTTGCCGGCGACCAGACCGCGCGGCTCGTGGTACTTCTGCGTCTCCTTGGCCTTGAAGTAGCGCGCGCCGGCATCGAACGTCACCCTGTCGCCGATCGTCGTGGCATAGCGCGCCTGATAGGCTTCTGACCGCAGGTTCAGGAAATCGCTCTTCTCGTTGGCGTTCCAGCGGATGTCGGTCAGGAAGTTGCCGTCGTCGTCCACCAGCACGCCGCGCAGGCGGTTCGCCTGCAGTTCGTTGTCGTAGGCCGTCGCCTGGAGCGTCAGCTTGCCGCCTTCGTTGGTCCTGATCGCGATGCCCGCATCACCAATGCGCGACTTGTGCTGCGTGTTGCGGCGGTAGGGATCCGTCGATTCATGGAACCCGCCGAGGCGATAGGTGACAATTCCTCGGCTATCGATCGGGCCGGTCGCTTCGGCCGAGATCCCGACGCGATCATAGTTTCCTCCGGTGATCACGGCGCGCAGGCCAGTCTCGTCCCGGGGGGTCTTGGACACGTAGTTGATGATGCCGCCGGGCGACCCCGGGCCGAAGAACAGGCCTGCCGGGCCCTTCAGCACTTCGACCCGATCGATGTTGAACAGCTGGGGCACGGAAAAGCCGATGAACGGGTTGCCGCGCTGGCCGTCATAGAAGGACTGGTCCTGGCGAAAGCCGCGAAAGGTAACGCCGGAATAGCTGAAGAAGCTCACCCCGGAGATGTTGCGATAGATGTCGGTCGCATCGCGGGCGCCCTGGTCGGCGAACAGGTCCGAGTTGATGACCTGCACCGCCTGCGGAATGTTCATCGGGTCTTCAGCGGCTTTGCCGACTGTGGTTTCTTCGACGCGATACAGCCGCTGTGCGCGGCCGACGACGACGATCTCGTCAGTCGCAGCCGAGGGCTCTTGCGATCCGTTTTGTGCGAATGCGGGCACTGCGATAACGGAAACCGACGCGATCATCGCTGCCCTGGAAAACGACACCTGTGCTCCTCCTCGGATTAGAATTGCGAGGCATTCGCAATGATCGCGTCCGTTAACGGCTGAGCTGGCGATAACCAAGGGTATATTGCGAACTATTATCGACGCTGCGGGAGTGGGGTAGGTGCGTTTCGTCCCGCTGCTATGTCAGGGCGTTCGTCCGCGGTCTGTTCGCTGGCGCGGCCGCCGGCAGGACCGCCGCGCGATCGCGATCAGTCCGGCGACTGACCGGCTTCACGTTCCGAATGAAGCAAAGCCGGCTGCGCAGCGTCTGATTCTGATGGGCCACCGGATCCCGCAAGCGATGAGCTGGGCAGATGGATATGCGCGCATCCAGGCAGCCCCAGACGGATAGGCGATGCGGCAGTCCGCAGACCGCGCCGGCGCCCTACGCCGCGCTATCGGCGAGCGGGCTGGGCGGCGGCGAGCAGGTCGACGAGGTCGCTGACGGTGTCTCGAAGCGCCTCGATCTGCCCCGCGTCCTGGCCGCGCATCATGGTTTCCGGCACCGTTACCGCCCTTGCCCGGAGCGATCGACCCGCCTCCGTCAGCGAAACCAGCACGCGGCGCTCGTCCGCGCGATCGCGCTCTCGCCGGACCAGGCCGAGCGCCTCCATTCGTTTCAGCAGCGGTGTGACCGTGGCGCTGTCGAGGTGCAGCCGTCGGCCCAGCACGCCGACCGAAATCTCGTCGCGCTCCCATAGCACCAGCATCACCAGATATTGCGGATAGGTGAGTCCCAGCTCGGCCAGCACTGGCGCGTAGAGGCGGTTGATCAGGTTGCTCGCAGCATAGAACTGGAAGCAGAGCTGGCGATCGAGGGCCAACGGGTCTGCCGCGGCTACGCTCTCGTTCACACCTCCCATCATCCACCTTTCGCAGCGAACATGCCGGGCGGGCGAGAGGCCGAGGCCGCACGCTGAGCTATTTCGAAGAGAGGTGAGCGCAAGTGCTGCATCGCTGTCACGTTAGCGCGGACGTCGTCGATTGCCACTGGTCAAAAACCTCGTGCGCGACTTAATCGCTAGCGGTGGAACTATTTCGGGCTGCGGGGTTTGGATGCGTGCAAGCCGCCGCCTGGCGGGCAAACGGAAAAGAAAGGCATCGCCGGATGGAGCAGCTTGCCGACAAGTTTTGGAATTTTCGCGGGATTTTCAAAATCGGCGGGCTCATTGACGTTGGCACGCAGATGTCGCTGGTTCGGCGCGCCAACGGACGCTTCCTGCTGATCGACAGCTATTCGGCCACAGACTCCGACAAGCAGAGCCTGCTGGCGCTGACCGACAATGGCACCGCCGTTGACGCGATCATCAACGTGCATCCCTTTCACACGCTGCACTGCCGGGTGGCGCATCACTTGGCGCCGCACGCGCGGCTGATCGGCACGCGGCGCCATCGCGAGCAGGTGCCCGAACTGCCTTGGGAGGGCGGGGTGATCGAAGACCCGGCGATCCAGACCGAATTCGCCGCCGATCTGGAATTCACCGTTCCCGCCGGGCTCCAACTGGTGACGGCCGACGACAGCGTTCATGCCGCGTCGGTGCTCGTGCGACACCGCGAAAGCGCGATCGTGCACGTCGACGACACGCTGAACGTGCTCGCCGCGCCGGGGCCGCTGAAAGCCGTTCTTCCCCAGTCGCGGCTGCGCTTCCATCCGATGCTCGGCAAGGCGCTGGAGCCGCGCCCCGGCGCGGCGGATGCATTCGCCGCCTGGGCGCGCGGCCTTGCCGATCGCTGGGCGGGAACGCCGATCGTGTGCGCCGCCCATTCGGCAGTGCGCCGTCTGGCCGACGGCGGCTGGCGCGAGGAGGTCGGGCGCGCCCTCTCCGACGTCGAAAAGACGCTCGCGACGCATCGTTCGCGGCACGGCTGACCCGGCCTGCCGCCCACCTACTCCCCGAACAAGGATTCCTGCATCATGCACGACAATCAATTCCAGACGATCAATCCGCTGACCGAGGAGGTCATCGACACCTACGCCTTCCTGTCCGACGAAGAGGCGGCCGCCGTCGTTCAGGCGAGCCACGATGCCTTCCTGGACTGGCGGCTGCGCAGCCTGGAGGAGCGCGCGCAGGTGATCGCCGCCATCGCCCGGGCGCTGCGCGATTCGAAGGAGGAATTCGCGCAGTTGATGACGCGCGAAGTCGGCAAGCTGATCGGCGACAGCCGTGCGGAAGTCGATCTCGTCGCCGCGATCTGCGACTATACCGCACAGCATGGCCCCACGGAGCTCGCCGACGATACCCGCGAGGCGAACGGGGCGACCGCCTTCGTCACCCACGCGCCGATCGGTGTCGTCTACGGAATCCAGCCGTGGAACTTCCCCGCCTATCAGGCGGTGCGCTATTCGATCGCCAGCCTGATGGCGGGCAATGGCGTGCTGCTCAAGCATGCCGAAAGCTGCACCGGCAGCGGGCTGTTCCTGCGCGACCTGTACGAGCGCGCGGGCCTGCCGAAGGGGCTGTTCGGCGTGCTGATCATCACGCACGAGCAATCGGATCGGATCATCGAGAATGACCTGGTGCGCGGGGTAACCCTGACCGGCAGCGACCGCGCAGGCCGCGCAGTCGCCGCAAAGGCGGGCGAACTGGTCAAGAAGACCGTGCTCGAACTGGGCTCCAACGACGCCTATCTGGTGCTCGACGACGCCGATCTCGATCTGGCGGTGAAGACCTGCGTCGCAGGCCGCCTCTACAACAATGGCCAGACCTGCGTGAACGCCAAGCGCTTCATCGTCACCGAGAAGAACTACGACGCGTTCGTGAAGGGCTATGTCGAGCAGTTCGGCGCGATCACGATGGGCGATCCGACCGATGGCGACACCAAGCTCGGGCCGCTGGTGAGCCGCAGCCAGCGCGACCAGCTCGACCGGCAGGTCCGGGAAAGCGTCGCCAACGGTGCGCGCTTGCTGGTCGGTGGGGCGGTGCCCGATCGCACCGGCTGGTTCTATCCGGCCACGGTGCTTGCCGATGTCGCGCCGGGGCAGCCGGCCTATGACGACGAACTGTTCGGGCCGGCCGCCGCGATCATCCGCGCCAAGGACGACGACGACGCGATGCGGATCGCCAACGACAGCCGCTATGGCCTGGGTGGGGGGATCTTCAGCCGCAACGTCGATCGTGCGCGCGAGCTGGCGGCGAAGTTTTTCGATACCGGCATGGTGTTCATCAACAGCTTTGACGTCGCCACGCCCAGCCTGCCGTTCGGCGGCGTCAAGAATTCGGGCTATGGCCGCGAACATGGGCCTGAGGGCCTGAAGGAGTTCGTCAACGTCAAGTCGATCAAGATCGGCTGAGCACGATGGCGGAGCTTTTGCAGTGCGACGTCGCGGTGGTGGGAGCCGGCACCGCCGGACTCGCCGCCGAGCGCGCGGCGCGCAAGAATGGCGCATCCACGGTATTGATCGATCCCGCGTTCAAGGGGACGACCTGCGCAACCGTCGGCTGCATGCCTTCCAAGCTGCTGATCGCGGCAGCGAAGGAGGCGCGCAGCATCGGCCGTGCCGGGCTGTTCGGGATCGAGGTGGAGTCGGTGCGGATCGACGGCGCGGCCGTGCTGCGCCGGGTGCGCAGCGAACGCGACCGCTTCGCCGCCCGCACCCGCGAGTCGTCGATCCACTCCCTGCCGGACGGCGTCGCAATCCGTGCCCGGGCGCGGTTCGACAGTCCGAACCGGCTGGTGCTGGACGACGGCCGCGCGATCGAGGCGCGCGCGATCGTGATCGCCACCGGTTCGGCGCCGGTGCTGCCGCCGCCGTTCGCGGCGCTCGGCGATGCGGCGCTCACCAGCGACGGCATCTTCGATCTCTCCGATCTGCCGAAGCGGCTGGCTGTGGTCGGCTCGGGGGCGATCGGGCTCGAACTGGCGCAGGCCTTCGCGCACCTCGGCGTCGCGGTCGCGCTGTTCGACAAGGGGCAGCACATGGCAAAGCTGCGCTGCCCCAAGGTGCACGCCACCCTGCGCGACGTCCTCGAACGCGATCTCGCCCTGCATCTGGGCGTCGAGGTGTCGCCCGAGCCGGCGAAGGAGGGAGTGTGCCTGCGCTGGACCGGCGACGACGCGGGTGAGGCGGTCTTCGACAAGGTGCTGGTTGCGGTCGGACGGCGCCCGCAGTTGGCAGCGCTCGCGCTGGAAAAGACGGGGCTGCCGCTCGACGAAGAGGGCGTGCCGCTGCACGACCGCGCGACGATGCGCTGTGGCGACAGCGCGATCTTCCTGGCCGGCGACGTCGCGGCCGATCTGCCGCTGCTCCACGAAGCCTCGCACGACGGTGCCATCGCCGGGCGTAATGCCGCGGCCTTTCCGGCGCCGATCAGGGCGTCACGCAACACCGCCTTCAGCATCACCTTCACAGAACCTGCGCTCGCCACCATCGGCAAGGCCGAAGCGGACGGTGCCGTCACCGGCACCGCGACATTCGCCGATCAGGGACGCGCACGCGTGGAGGGTCGTAACGACGGCGTGCTGACGCTCTATGCCGCCGCACCCGAAGGGCGGCTGATCGGCGCCGATCTGATCGCGCCGGCCGGCGAGCATCTGGCGCATATGCTCGCCTGGGCGATCCAGCGCGGCACCACCGCAACGGAACTGCTCGAAATGCCCTTCTATCACCCGACCATCGAGGAAGGTCTGAAGCAGGCGCTGCGGACGATCTGTGCCTCGACCCCCATTCCACTGCCACAGGACCAGGACACCGGTACACCTGCTGGTGCCTGACGGCGATCAAGGAACGAAGAATGACCGATACCAGCATCCTCTTCCGACCGCTGCGCGTGGGGGCGCTCGATCTCCGCAATCGCGTGCTGATGGCGCCGCTGACGCGCAGCCGCGCGTACGCCGACGGGACCCCAAAGGAGCTTGCGATAGCCTATTACCGCCAGCGTGCCTCGGCAGGGCTCCTCATTTCCGAAGCGACGCAGATCTCGCCGATGGGCAAGGGCTATATCGACACGCCCGGCATCCACAGTGACGCGCATGTCGAGGGGTGGAAACCGGTGATCGAGGCGGTGCACGCTGCCGGCGGCGCCATCTTCTGCCAGCTATGGCATGTCGGGCGGATCAGCCATACCTCGCTGCTGCCCGGCGGCGCGCAACCGGTGTCGGCGAGCGCGGTACGTGCCAAAACGCAGACCTTCACCGCGGAAGGGCCGACCGATACGTCCGAACCGGTAGCGCTCGATGTCGACGGGATCGCGGCCACGCTCGACGCTTATTCGGCTGCCGCGCGTTATGCGAAGATGGCGGGGTTCGACGGGATCGAGGTGCATGCGGCCAATGGCTATCTCCTCGACCAGTTCCTGCAGGACGGCACCAACCGGCGTGACGACGATTATGGCGGTTCGATCGAGAATCGGCAGCGGCTGCTGCGCGAAGCGCTCGACCGGGTAGGCGAGGTGTTCCCGGCGGACCGCGTGGGCGTGCGGCTTTCGCCGCTCGGCCAGGCCAACGACATCCGCGACAGCGATCCCGAAGCGACCTTCGACGCCGCCTATCGCATGCTCGGTGACCGCAATCTCGCCTATCTTCACGTGATCGAGGAGTTCTTCGGTCAGAACACCAGCGACGATCAGCGCGCGATGCTCAAGCGGCTGCGCAGCCGCTACGACGGCATCTACATCGGCAACGGCGGGTACAACGCCGAACGCGCGGCCGCGGCGATCACCGGCGGTGATGCGGATGCGGTCAGTTTCGGCAGGCCGTTCATCGCCAATCCCGACCTGCCCGAGCGTTTCCGAATCGGCGCGCCGCTTGCGGAGCCCGACCAGGACACCTTCTATGGTGGCGATGCCAAAGGCTATTCCGACTATCCCGCCCTGCCGCCCGCGCATTGAAGGGCGGACAGGTCATTACCGCAGATCGGCCCGCGCCGAGGGCGCGGAGTTGACTCGCTAAGGGGGGCGGGCGGGGCCCGGCACCTTACCTGCTCGTGGCAGGAGTCTCACGCACGACGCAGCGAAATCCGATATGGGTGGTCGAAGAGTCTATGGTCTGGGGGTGGCGCGCCGCTGGACGGTAGCGTTGACAGTAGTTTTGCGCACACAGATGCGAGCCGCCCTTGACGACCTTTCGCCCGATTGCAGGCGCCCCTGGTTCCAGGCTGTCGCGCTCGCGTCCGCCGCGTGGATTGGTCGGCACCTGGCAGCATCCACCGCGACCGGTAGCCTTGGCAGCGTTGCGACGCCGCAGGGCAAACCAGTCGCTGGTCCATTCCCATACGTTGCCGATCATGTCGTAGAGGCCGAAGCCGTTCGCCGGGTATGTTTGTACCGGCGAGGTGCGCTCCCATCCGTCGAGCATCTGGTTGGCGAACGGAAAGAGCCCCTGCCAATAGTTCGCCAGCATCGCCCCGCCGGGCGCGAGTTCGTCCCCCCAGGCGAACTCGGCACCCGACAAGCCGCCGCGTGCGGCATATTCCCATTCGGCTTCCGTCGGCAGCGATTTGCCGGCCCACCGCGCGAACGCTTCGGCGTCCGCATAGGCGACATGTACCACCGGATGGTCGTCCAGTCCCTCGATCGAACTGTCCGGGCCAAGCGGGTGGCGCCAATCGGCCCCGAAGCGGAAATGCCACCATGCGGAAACGTCGGACAGGTCGACCGGCCCTGAGGTCTTTTCGAATACGAGCGAACCGGCGATCGCCCTTTCCGGCTCCAGATCGGCGTAAATCTCAGGATCGGGTGCCTGCTCGGCAACGGTGATGTGCCCGGTCGCTTGCACAAATCGCGCGAACTGCCGGTTCGTAACCGGCGTTTCATCGATCCAGAACGGGTCGACACGCACCGTGCGGACCGGCGCCTCCTCAGGATAGAAGCGCTCGGAGCCCATCCGAAAGCGGCCGCCGTCCAACCGGCGCATGCCAGCCATCAGGTCGTCCCCGTGTGCGATCGCTTCTACCATGTCGTCACTTCCTCCCACAGTCCACGATAAGTGGGGTGCGGCCGCACGTCCAAGCAAGCGGACGCCATTTCCGGCCGTGGCAGCCGTGCAGCACTGCATGTCCGGCCGAGGCGCGCAAGATATCAGTCCGCGGGCGGGCCGGGTACTGGGAAGCAGGCCCCAGAGTCCGCGTTCGGTACCGGTCGCATCCGACAGACGCATTTTTTCATGACGGAACGGGCGGGCTGCGGACTCATGGGGTCATCGGGAGTTTGGATGGTACCGGACGAAGAGAGTGTTGCTGACTGGATCGGGCGCGAGATCCTGCCGCATGAACGCGCCCTGCGCGAATGGTTGCAGCACCGCTTCATCGCCGTCCGAGACGTCGAGGACATCGTACAGGAATGCTATTGCCGTCTGGCGGAGTTCGAGGACGTGACCCGGATCCTGAACCCGCGGGCGTATCTATTCACCATGGCGCGCAACCTGGCGCGTCATCAACTGAAGCGCGCATCCGTCGTCAGACTTGAACCGTTAACCGCAGCGAACGGATACGAACTCGCCGGATCGGATCCCTTGCCGGACCAGATCCTCGCCTCGAAGCAGGACCTGGACCGGTTGCAGGCGGCGCTCGCCGCACTTTCGGAACGCGCGCGCCGCATCTTCGTCATGCGAAAGGTCGAAGGATTGAGCCAGAAGCAGATTGCGGAACAGCTTGGTGTTACCGAACGCGTTGTCGAGAACGATGCAAGCCGCAGTTTGCGCGCCGTTCTCGATACGATCACGCGACCGGATGAGATGATGCAGCTGACCCCGAAGACGGGGACGCGTCGTGACTGACGCGATCGAAGATGCCGCCGCGCGCTGGGCCGTTCGCCACCCGTTGAGC
Source organism: Sphingomonas mangrovi (assembly GCF_047975845.1). NCBI lineage: Bacteria > Pseudomonadati > Pseudomonadota > Alphaproteobacteria > Sphingomonadales > Sphingomonadaceae > Sphingomonas > Sphingomonas mangrovi. The sequence goes on from NZ_JBIUCZ010000007.1 coordinate 108,222, forward strand.
CCCGAGGACGCCGACAAGATGGATGCATGGCTGAAGCAAGACCGGCGCCATGCAGGCGCCTTGCTGCGCGCGCGCGCAGGCCTCAGTCGGATCAACGACGGCTTGGTCAGTGCGCGGCGGGATGCCGGAATGCCCGGCGCACAGCGTGTCACGATTGACCGCCGTTGGATGCTGGCCGGCGCAGGCGGCGCCATTGCCGCGACGATTGCGGCCGTAGTGGGTGTGCGCATCCCCGGGGAGGAGCGAATCGCGACCGCACACGGCGAGATTCGGCGGCTGCCGCTCGAAGATGGCTCCGAAGCCGTTGTCGATTCGGATACCGACTTGCGGATCGCCATGTCCGAGGGGGCACGTCGGATCAAACTGAGGGAGGGACAAGCGTTCTTCAGGGTGGCCAAGGACAGGAAGCGGCCGTTTACCGTTGAGGTTGAAGGTGTCGAAGCGCGCGCCATTGGTACCGCTTTTTCCGTGAGCCGGACACCGGACGAGGTGCGGGTGCAGGTGACCGAAGGGGTGGTGGAGACTTGGGCAAACGAGACTTCCACCAGTTCCAAGTTACTGTACGCGGGGCAATTCGCGATTTTTCGAAAGAGCGACGCGGCGCCTGTGATCGGATCCGCTCCCGACCGGATCGAACAGTCGCTCGCCTGGCGCGACGGTGAAATCTGGCTGGAGAACGACACGCTGGCGTATGCCGTTCAGCAGTTCAACCGATACAATAGGCGCCAGCTCGTATTGGGCGAGGAGAGCCTGGCGAACGAGCGCCTCGTCGGCGTTTTCAAACTAAGCCGGCCCGAATTGTTTGCCGACGTGCTGGCCGAAAGCTTGGAGGTGGCGGTTTCGACGAAAGATCGGCAGATCACGCTTTTCCGGAAAAATAAATCTTCGGACCGGTGACGGAATCGGCGTTCGCCACACTCGTTGATCGCAGAAGCGGAAGTTTTAAGCCGCGGATCGTCAAGGGGAGGGATGAATGGCTAGACGTTGCCACTGGCTGCTGGCGGGGGTCGTAGGCGCTGGATACATCGTGCAAGCGCCGGCGGCATCGGCCCAAGTGCGTCACTTCGACATCGCCAGCCAGCAGGCCGCGACAGCCATTCCGCTCTTTGCCAAGCAGGCCGGTATCCTGATCATCGCATCGTCGGACGTGGTCGAGGGCGTCGTCGTCCGAAAGATCTCCGGTACGATGGATACGGCAGCAGCGCTGGACGCATTGCTGGCCGGTACGGGCCTGACGACGGTACGTGTCGGTCCGTCCATCGCCGTCAAGCGCAGCCGAGACATCGCCAAGCCCGTTCTGACCGCCTCGGCCGTTCAGATGACGCCGGTGCAGCAGCAGGCGCCGTCCATCCCCGCGCCGGGATCCACGCCCGCGCCGCAGGACGAATTCGTCGGCGAGGATATCGTCGTCACGGGGGTGCGGCAGAGCCTGGAAAAGGCAGCGCAGATCAAGCGCAACGCAGATCAGGTCGTCGACTCGATTGTCGCCGAGGATATCGGCCGCTTCCCCGATCCAACCGTCGCGTCCGCGTTGCAGCGTGTGCCCGGCGTGCAGGTCACGGTTGCTGGAAACAACGAGATCGCCAGCCCGATCATTCGCGGGTTGGGCGACATCCTGACCACGGTGGACGGCAGGGAGATCTTCACCGGTATCGGCCGGGGCTTCGCGTTTCGGGATCTGCCGGCCGAGGCGCTTGCAGGTGCCGATGTCTACAAGTCGAGCTCGGCCGAGCTGATCGAGGGCGGCGTCGCAGGCGCAATCGACCTGAAGTTGCACCAAGCCTTCGACTTTCGGAAGCTGACCGTCGCCGGGACCGCGCGCGCAACCTACGCGCCGCGCGCCGATGCCGTAAACCCGACCATCGGCCTGTTGGTCGCAAATCGCTGGGACACCGGTATCGGCGAGATCGGCGCACTGTTCGACGTGTCCTATTCCGACAACAAGTTCAGCCGCCAGACCCCCTTTAACGGCAATTTCCGCGGCAGATTGTATCCGATCTCCGGCGCCGACGGCATCGTCCAGCCGACCGCTGCCAACCTACTCAATTCGAATGGCGACTATCAGCGCCCGCAAGCCAACCTGTCGCTGCAGTGGCAGGCGAATGACGCGTTGCAGGTCTATGTCAACGGTCTGTTCGCCGGCTACCGCACGCGCTTTGCCAACAACTACAGCTTCCACGACGTGTTCAATGCGCAAAGCATTTCGGACGTGGTCGTGAACGACGATTGCGCCGACTACCAGGTCGGCGCCAACAGCTACTACAATCCCAACGGCACCGTTCGCCGGCTTTGCACCGTGTCTTCGTACACGGCGAACAACACCTTCGGACAGGCGCAGGCGGAGGCGCGGCACCAGACGACCAACCTTTATCTGGCCGCGGGTGGCTTCCGGTACGACGAGGGCGCGCTGCACGCCAATGTCGACGTTTCCTGGCAGCGTTCTCGGACTCGTACCGAGCAATTCACCGTGGTGATCGGCAAGCCGATTGCGGCGCTGAACGTGCGAACCGATGTCGACGGCGGACTCTCCTTCGATTCGCCGGGCAACCCGATGGGCGACCCGTCCGACTTCCGGTTCGCGCAGGGTCTGAACCAGAACTATGACGACGCGGTCGGCGAATTGTTCGCAATCAAGGGTGACGCGTCCGTCGACCTGGATGGGGTGGTGCAGAAGATCTCCGGCGGGTTCCGGTATGCCTCGCGAGACAGTACGCTGCTGTCGGCTTATCTCGGCAAGCTGGCGCCGGGCGGGGATTATGCGACCCCGATCGCGAGCGTGGCACTGCCCGCCGATTTCCTGGATCGGGTCGACTATCCCGGCCGGGTGAACGGCGGCGGCAAGTTCGTCGTGCCACGCACCAGCTATCTTCTGGACAACGACGTGCAGGACGTCCTGCGCGCCGCCTATGGCGTGCCGCTGGGCCGGCCCGCCTATCAGCCGGAGCGTGGATTCGACGCGAGCGAAAAGACGCTGGCCAGCTATGTTCAAGCCAAATACGCCATCGACCTGGGTGGCGCGATCGCGGTCGATGGCCTTGTCGGCCTGCGCCTGACGCGGACGACCCGCGACGTGGCGGGAAGCGGCGTGGTCACCGCGCCGGACGGCGTTCGCACGGTAACGCCCGTGCAGCGTTCGACGCAGGACACGGATCTGCTGCCGAACCTCTCGGCGCGCGTGCAATTCGGCGGCGGCCTCCAGGCCCGCTTGTCCTATGCCAAGGCGATCAGCCGGCCGGACTTCGCGTCGCTCAACCCGGGGCTGAACTATGCGCTATCCACCAACGCCTCGATCCTGAACTCCGGCTCCGCCGGCAACCCCGAACTGCGGCCGCAATCGTCCGACAGCATCGACGGCAGCCTGGAATATTATTTCGGCCGGCGCGGATATGTCGCGATCGTCGGCTACTACAAGGATATTGCGGACCGCGTCACCAGCACCGTCACCCGCGAGCTGATCGGCGGCGTCGAGTACAACATCAGTCGTCCGCGCAACATCGGTAGCGCCAAGCTGCGGGGCCTGGAGGTCAGCGGCCAACTGTTCATGGACTTCCTGCCGGGTGCCTTGTCGGGCATCGGCGCGTTCGGCAACTACACCCTGGCGGATAGCGAGGTGACGACGCCCGGAGATCGCCTGTTCGGCCTGCCGCTGACCGGCGTCTCGAAGCACAGTTTCAACCTCGGCCTGCTGTATGAGAAGTACGGCTTCCACAATCGTGTGGTCTATACATACCGGTCCAAGTTCGCGGTCGGGGACCTGACCCAGGCGCAGGACGTCCGGCCGACGACGGAGTTGGTCTATCTCAACGAGAACCGTGCCTATGGCCGCCTCGATTTCGGCTTGAGCTACGACTTGACGCCGCGCATCGTCCTGAACCTGGACGGGACCAACGTGCTGAACAGCAAGACGCGTTCGTATCGCGCGGTCGACGGGCGTCCGCTGTTGCCGCGCGACTATTCGTTCGACGATAGTACCTATTCGGTCGGATTGCGCTTCAATTTCTGATCCCCGGAGATACGATGAACAGAAGACAGCTACTCGGATCCGCCGCGGCGACCCTGGTTCTGGCCAGTCGCGCCGCCGGCGCGGTACGGGCGCGTCGCAAGCCGAACTTCATCGTCGTCCTGTGCGACGATTTGGGCTTCGGCGACGTCGGCTTCAACGGCGGCAGCATCCCGACGCCGAACATCGACCGACTGGCGCGCGAGGGGTTGCGGCTGGAAAATTACTACGCGCCGGCCAACCTGTGCACGCCGTCACGCGCGGGGTTCCTGACCGGCCGTTACCCGGTCCGCACGGGGCTGGGCTGGGCGGTAATTGGGCCCAACGACGATCGCGGCCTGCCGCTGGGGGAGCAGACGATCGCCAACGCGCTGGAGGGCTACGCCAGCGCGCTGGTCGGCAAATGGCATCTCGGGCACGTCGCGCCTTACTGGCCCCCGACAAAGCACGGGTTCGACCTGTTCTACGGCATCCCGTACAGCCACGACATGGACCCGCTGGCGCTTTACGAGGCGCGCGCGACCAGCACCGAGGTGAAGAGCCAACCTGTCGATCTTCCGGTGCTCCAGCAGCAATTCTATGCCGCCGCCGAGCGCTTCATCGACGAAAACCGCACGCGTCCGTTCTTCCTCGAACTGGCGCTGAGCGCGCCGCACCTCCCCAACAAGTCGCCGCCGCCTTTCGACGGGGCGTCGCCGCTCGGCCCCTATGCCGACACGGTCATGGAGATCGACTCCATCATCGGCCGGCTGCTCGCCAAGCTGAAATCGGCGGGGATCGATGAAGACACGCTGGTGGTTCTGACATCCGACAACGGTGCGTGGTTCGAGGGATCGAGCGGCCCGTTGCGCGATCGCAAGGGCGGCGCGGCCTACGACGGTGCCGCGCGCGTGCCGTGCGTGGTCCGGCAACCCGGCGTGATCCCCGCCAACCGCCGGGCAGAGGCGATCACCTGCGGAATCGACTGGCTTCCCACCTTCTGCGCCCTGTCGGGTTCCGGCAATCCGCCGGGAGTGGAACTGGACGGCCGCGACATTTCCGCCGTCCTGACCCAGGGCGCGGCGTCGCCGCACGAGGAGATTCTGCTGTTCGACGACGAAAACGTGGTTGGTCTTCGCACCCAACGCTTCAAATACGTGCAGAGCGGCTATTGGCGCGGTGGGCTGATGAACTTCCAGGACAAGGGGTATGACGAACTGTACGACCTGACCCTTGATCCGGGGGAAAACTACAGCGTATCCGAACGGCACCCGGACGTCGTCGCGCAGATGCGCGCCCGGCTGGAGCAGGCGCAGCAGCGTTTCGCCCCGTTCCGACACGCGGGACGGCCGCCTTACGGCACCGGCCTGCGCCCCCGGCACGATCAGAGGATCGACTGAATGAGCCATCGTGCACCCGCCATGCTCGCGCGCATGGTCAAGTCGCGCGCGACCCTGCCGCTGTTGCTGGCATGCGCATCCGTCCTGGCACCTGCCGCTTCGGCGCAGCAGCCGACCCAACCCGTCCAGCCGGCGATGCAGGGGCAGGCGTCGCAAGGCGCGGTGGTAGAGCGCGGGCCGGCCCGCTTCACCGTGCTCACCCCCCATCTGATCCGGATGGAATGGGCCGAGAATGGCCGTTTCGTGGATGCTCCCTCGCAGGTCTTCGTCAATCGCGCACAGCCGGTTCCCGCCTACACGGTGCGCACCCGCAGCGGCGTGCTGGAAATCCAGACGGACGCGTTGACGCTGACCTATCGGATCGGCAGCGGCCGGTTCGACAAGTCCAACCTGCGGGTGCGTTCACGCCGCCTCAAGCCCGCCTTCGACTGGCATCCGGGTGATCCGGAGTCCGGAAACCTGGGCGGAACCGCGCGCACGGTGGATCGCTACTCTGGCGATCGCCACATCGACAGTGGGGAAAAGCTCGATCTCGGCCAGGGATTACTGTCGCGCGCCGGCTGGCATGTCCTCGACGATTCCGCATCCTTTCTCTTCAGCAGCGATCCTTGGCCTTGGGCGCAGAAACGCGCGTGTGCCGACTGCCAAGACCTGTACTTCTTCGGCTATGGCCACGACTATCGCCGCGCCCTGTCCGACTATGCCAGCGTCGCGGGCCGCGAACCGATGCCGCCGCGCTACGCCTTTGGCTATTGGTGGTCGAGGTACTGGAACTATTCCGACCGCGAGATGCGCGAACTGGTCAACGATTTCGAGCGGTATCGCCTGCCGTTGGACGTGATGGTCGTCGACATGGACTGGCACCGGACCGACGGGCTTAGCTGGGACGAACGACACGTCCAGCGCGACGTCTTCGGGCAATCGGTCGGGTGGACAGGTTATACCTGGAACCGCAGCCTGTTCCCCGAACCGGGCAAGCTGCTGGCCTGGCTGCACGGCAAGGGGCTCAAGACGACGCTGAACCTGCATCCTGCATCCGGCATTCCTTCGGATGAGGAAACCTATCCCGCCTTCGCCAAGGCAATGGGGATCACCGGCGGCGCGCCAGTTCCGTTTGAGGCCGCGGACCCGCGGTTCGTCCGCAACTGGTTCGATATCACGCTCGACCCGCTGACGCGTGCCGGCGTCGATTTCTGGTGGCTCGACTGGCAGCAATGGGCGGATTCGAAGGCGATGCCCGGCCTGTCGAACACCTGGTGGCTGAACTACGTCTTCTACAGCCACATGCAGCGGACAGAGGCCGAGCGGGCGATGATCTACCATCGCTGGGGCGGCATGGGGAACCATCGCTACCAGATCGGCTTTTCGGGCGACTCGGTCATCTCCTGGCCATCGCTCGCCTATCAGCCCTACTTCACCGCCACCGCGTCCAACGTCCTGTATGGGTATTGGAGCCACGATATCGGCGGTCACTTCTTCGCGGAAACCACGCCAGTCAGCGAACGCCAGATCGATCCGGAACTGTACGTCCGCTGGATGCAGTTCGGCGCGTTCAGCCCGATCCTGCGCACGCATTCGGCCAAGGAGGCGGGCCTGCGCAAGGAGCCGTGGCGTTTCTCGCCCGACGTATTCGCCGTTCTTCGGGACACCATCGACCAACGGTACCGCATGGCGCCCTACATCTACACCGCCGCCCGTCAGGCCTATGACAGCGGCGTCTCGATCATGCGCCCGCTCTATTACGACTGGCCCGAAGAAGCGCATGCCTACCAGACAACGGGCGAGTACATGTTCGGCGACGACATGCTCGTCGCTCCGGTCACGGCACCGATGAAGGACGGCGTAGCGAACGTGTCGATCTGGCTGCCGCCCGGGCGCTGGTACGACACCAACCGCGGCGAGCTGGTCTCGGGCGGGCGTACCGTCGAACGGGACTACCGGCTTGAAGAAATACCGGTGTTCGTCCGCGCCGGTGCGGTGGTGCCGATGTATCCGGAATCGGTTCGCAAGCTTCAGAAGGCCGACGACCGAAACATCGTCGTCCGCGCCTACCCCGGCGGAGAGGCCGAGCGGCGCATGTACGCCGATGCCGGCGACAGCGAGCGGTATCGCGACGGTCAATACGCTTTCACGACGATCACCAGCCGCTACGACGACCGGCGTGCCGCGATCACGGTGCGCCCGCGGGAAGGGCGTTACGTTGGCATGGCGCCCGACCGGCAAATCACGATCGAACTGCCGAGTGCGCGTTTTCCCAGTCGCGTAACGGTGAACGGTCGTCCCTACGACCGGACCGAGCAGGCGAGCCAAGGCGGCTGGCATTATGCTGGCGACACGCTGACCGCCAGCATCACCATCCCCGCGCAAGCGGCCGATACCGAGATCAACGTCGTGGTGGATTTCGCCGATTCCAGCGCCCGGATCGATGGGCTGCTGTATCGCATGAAGCGGGTACGAACGGCCGTGGATTGGCTCAAGAACCAATGGGAACCGCCGGCCCCGCTTCCCGACGACGTCTCGCTTGCAGCTGAGCTGGGGCAACTAATCGAATACCATCCCGAGCGGCTCGACCAATTGATGCAGGCGTTCGACGCTCGCGTCGAACGCCTGGCTGCCACGGTTTCCCGATCTCGCGCGACGCCGGAGGTGAAGGCGCGCTTTGCCGCCTTGATCGCGTCGGTAAACGACGGGGCCGTTCGGTGAACGTCGCCAACGTCCAAGGGTGTAGGCGACAGTCTAATCTGCGATATCACCCTTGAACTGATGGGGTGGACGCCCCCTTCGAGTGGCGTCGTATGATTCCGGACCGGCACCGGAAGGTGCCAAGCGAAGGAGGAGCAGATGACCGACGTCCACATCCTCGCCGTGAACCTGGCAAAGCGCAGCTTCCAGATCTGCGCGACATCGCCGGGAGGGGCGTGCGTTCAATCAAGCTACCGGCATGCTTTGTCGCTGTAGCGGTCATTTCGGGCCAATAGCCGATCAGTTTGAACCCTGCCCGCATTACGGCAGGGTAGAAACAATAATCGATGGCCTGAGAAGACCGTTCAACCGGGTTCGGCGAAGGCGGTGTCCAGTTCCGCCAGACGGGCGGCGATGGCGTTGCGGATGCTATCGTGGATGTCGTCGGCAAAATCATCCGGCATCGCGGACCGCGCGGCGTCGGCTGCAGCGATGGCCCTCTCCTTGACCCCGGCAAGCACCTGCTCGACGACCCTGGGCCCGACCCCGGCGGCCTTCGCCGTCTGCGCGAAGTGCCGGCCGAGCACCTCGTCGATTCGATAGTGGCGGCTGCTGCCGGCTGCCATGGCGAGACGGAAGCTCTTGCGATTGAGCTGTCCGCGGTCGACGGCGCCCTGGACCGAGAGCACATCGTAGAAGGGGGCGAGCTTGAAACCGCCGCCTGGTCGCAGGAAGACACTGAAGTTCTTCGCGTGTCCGTCGGTCGCGCCGATCAACCAGAAGAGCACGAGGGCTGCCAGGAACGTCTTCTGATCCGCCGAGGGATCATCGCTGGCACCGAGCAGGCGGATGATGTCGGGAGCACCGGGGCCGCCCTCGTTCTGGTATTTTCGCGACGACGGGACGCCGAGCGCCTGGCAGCAATCCTCTTGCGGCACGCGCAGCAGCCTGCCGTCGGAGAGCCGTTGCCGGTCGAACCGCTCGACAACCAGTACCCGGCGCTTGCCGAACATGGCGATTTCGGTGCGCGCCACCGGCAGGCCGAATGCGCCGAGCAGTGCGAGGCAGTAATGCTCGTTGTCGACGCTCCCGGTCATGTCGACGGTGCCGGTCGAGGTGGGGATCTCACCGAACTGCGGCTTGAGGATATGCGACGTCGGCGTCGTGCCGACGGGCCGCAGCCACTTGCCCTCGTGGCGGAGGAGCGCGGTCTTCTCCTGCGCACCGGCGATCGAAATCCTGAATTACCGGTCGGGATCGATACCGAGCGGGACGCCTCTGAGATTGGCGAGGAGCTTCTCGATGTCATCGTCGCCGAGCGGTTCCCCCTGGATGCCGCCGCTGGCGTTGGCGGTTTCGCCATCGGGCAGGAACTGCATGGCGCCCACGCAATCGCGGCCTATCCTGGCCAGAAGGTTATAGGGGTCGGTGCCCTCAGCGCCGGTTCGCTCGGCTACACGGCGACGCATGTCGGCATCGTCGGGCAGGAGGTTGTCGAACACGGCGATGACCGGCGCACCACGATAGGCCGCCGCACGCAGGGGCAGCGACAGCGACGCTGGGAACGCGTACTCCCAATCGAGCCAACTCTGGTCGTATCGAAAGGACACCGCGCCGCTGGGCTCCTTCTCGAGACGGCCGACACGACGATTGTTGATCAACACGTTCAACGGCGCATGGGTCTTGCGGGGCGCCATCAGAAGATCTCGCTGAGATCGGCACCGTCCTTGCGACGCGGTTCAAGCGTCAAATCGAGGTCGAGTGCTGCAATGATGCCGAACACTGTCTCGAGCTTGGTTCCCGGGTGGCCGCCCTCAATCCGCGAAACGGTCTTCTGCCCCGTTCCCACAAGATCGGCGAGAGCTTGCTGAGTAAGATTGCGGCCTACGCGCGCGTTGTGAATGAGCGTGCCAAGCTGCTTTGGAGAGCGGGCAAATTGGGTCATCGAAGCGCCTTTCGCGGATCGCATACCCCACAAGGCATAATTCGCAATATATCTTGTAGGGTATAGTCGCCACTTATACCCCGCTGGGTATGGTGCAATCTGTAAATGCTGTCGAGGAGCGACGTGTGTCAGCCACTAGCATCAGGCATTTCCGGCTGAGATCGTCCACCACCGTCAAGTCGCCGGCCATAGGCAAAGGCGTCCGGTGGACGCCGATGCGCTTAATAGATGCCAGTCATTAAAGTCCCCAATCCCAAATCTCTCGCGAGGCTGGCGGATCGGAGGCCATAGTGTGAAGGGTTGCCTTGTATCGTGGGTTCGAATACCATGGTACGAGTCGAACTGCGCCTGTAAGCACCGGTTTTCAGAAGAAAAGGTCGTCGGGGTACAATCCGAGGTATCGCAGGAAAACGAATCGATCAGAAGAGCGGCGAAATCAGCCGCTTAGTGAGCAAGTTCGAATCCCTCCCGCTCCGCCAAGATCGATGATCCATTTAGTCACTAAGGTGGATTCCGGCGGGTGTGTCCGTTGCCTTGGTTACGATCACAGTCGGCGTAGGTGAACGGGCGCGAAGATCAGGGTCGTATCGACCGTGCGCTGTTTCTCTTCTTCGCTCACGGCTGGTCCGTCTCTAGGTGTTCAGTCCCGGCATCTGGTGGATCGGATTGACGATGAAGCGTTCTGGCTCTGAGGTCCAGAGCTTGGCGATGTATTCGTAGGGTGTGAGGCCGCTG